>JAFYRK010000019.1 GCA_017559545.1 Bacteroidales bacterium | reverse complement strand
CACTGCGAAGTTCAAGGGAAGACCAAGCGTGAACACCGTTCCTGTTGAGGCGGTCAACAGATCGAAGTATGAGGTCTTCCATAGGAATGTAGGTCTCTTCAAGTGTACAAGTGTCTGGTGCTCGGCATGTCCAAGTCTTGCAGACAATCTGCATAACCTTTCGGATGATGCAAAGGCGCACTCGGTAGTGCTTGCCATCCATGGTGATTACAACAACGCTGACCCATTCTCGCTTTATGTCGGAGGTACTGACCTTGGATCATATATGATGTCATATTTCCGTGGAAATGGCTGGCCTACACTCATTTATGACCTTTATAACACAAAGGTAGGAACATCCAATACAACTGACATCGAGTCATATATAATGGAACGTCGTATTGTGTCTCCGGCTACTTGTGGCATCAAGGTGTCGTCAGTAAAGGTTGAGGGTACTTCTCTTGTCGTATCTGCAACGTTGAAATCAAGCACGGGCGGTGATTATGATATGGCTTGCGCAGTCTTGAGAAACGGACTTGAGTTCCAGGGTGGATTTTCTCTTAATAACACTGACATTTATGACGAGGTGACTGTTGCTCTGTCAGAGTCATTTCTTGCATATTATAATGGTGTTGAAGTATCGGAAGGTGCTGAGGAATCAGAGACATTCTCTTTTGACTTCGGTGAAAATATTCCTTCACAGGCAGACCTTGCAAACTACTATGTGGCAGTTTATGCTCACAGAAAGACTTCTGACGGTTCTGTGATGGACAATATCGTGACATGTGGTTACGGTCAGACTGTTGACTATCAATTGAATGACTGATATGGTACGCCTTTTCAGATACTTTGCAGCTGCTGTTTCTGCCCTTGCCCTTTTCTCATGCTCCGGAACAATCGATCCCGAGGCAGGAAAGGATAATGTGCCTGAGGGTGTGCTCAGAATCTTTGTGGATAAGACCGAGTTGACTGCAGACGGCAATGATGTAGTTACATTTACGGTTATGTTCGGAAAGGAGGATGTCAGCATGGCCAGAACGCTTCAGCTTGTAAGAGAGTTTGACGGTGAGCCCGAGCCGAAGTATATGGCTTATGGCGTGAACAGGTTCTCAACTGTGACCGCCGGCAAATACAGGTTCACTGCAAAGTACCGCTATGGTGGCAACTATGTCACTGATAACTCTGTGGAGATTGTAGCAAAGCCGTTCTTTGCAGGTGAAGAGAAGAACTACAAGAGAAAACATTTCGGTACTCTTTTCACTTCTACAGTCTGCAGTAGCTGTCCATTAGCGGCGAACGGTCTGAAGAAACTCCAGGAGGCGAACCCAGGTGAGGTCATCATTGCAGCCTTCCATGCGAATATGGAGGTGACGGATCCAATGACGATAGCCGAGACATATGAGATTAAGTCTGCATTGCAAGGACGTGATGGATTGCCTGCTTTTTATTGGAATATGAGACCGGAGTCGTATACAGGCGGTGCTGCTTTTACTGATAGTTTCAATGAGGAAAAATCCAGAGGTGAGACATTCAGCGGCGTGGCGATCAATTCGACATTTGATGAGAGTACTTCAAAGCTTGATGTCGAGGTGTGTGTGACATCCAATAAGCCTGCAGTATTCCAGTATATGATAATTCTTGTCGAGGACAATATTCCGGCAGTCGGGGAGTATGCTCAGAATGGCCAGGCTCAGTCATATGTACACCACAATGTGGTAAGAGATGTTTTGAATACAATCGACTCTTTCGGTGACAAGATGAATGACAAGCTTCCGTTCACCGTAGGAGTTGAGGTCAAGGCTTCTAAGTCCGTGACGGTTTCCGAAGACTGGAATGTCGATAACATGAGGATTATTGCCCTTGCCTTGACTTCTGATGATGGAGGAGATACCTGGACAGTGAACAATGCAGCTGACTGCAGACTAGGCGAGAGCGTTGCTTATCAATACGTAGAGTAAACTAAAATGATGAGATTCAGATACATAATTACTGTATTATTCGCAGTGATGACACTACTTTCCTGTTCAGGAACAGTAGATTCGTCTTCTCTGCCGATACTTACAGTGAGTGACACGGAGATCGACATGGCGACTGAAAGCCAGGCGGTCTTCACAGTTACATATAACGGTGTCGATGTCACTGCGGATTCAGAAGTGTTCGGGGCAGATGGAACCAGACTTGAGAGTGGTGTGTTTACTCCGGAGGCTGAAGGCTCAAAGACGTTTTATGCTGTGTATGCATCTAAGCAGTCGAATACAGTGTCAGTAAATGTGGTGAATACATCGGTGAAGGTCGATTCAAAATATGACAGACATGTGTGTGTCGTGGAGTTTACAGGTGCCTGGTGCGTCAATTGTCCCGAGGGTTACGATAAGATGATGGGAATACTTTCCAAGCCAGCTCTTAAGAAATACATAGAAAATATCCATATTTGTGCTTTCCATTCTGATCTGGAAGGTACAGATACTTTGGCGGTGGCACAGACACAGGACCTTTTTAAGCTCTTTGATGGTCTGAGTTATCCTTCCTTTGCTACAGACTTCAGGGATAGTGGTGTCTTGACCTCGGAGGGTGCTTCATTATTTCAACCAAGCCTTATGACTTCATTCAATGAGTATCCGGCTCATTGTGGTGTTGCAGTTTCTTCTGTGTTGAATGAGAATGCCTCAGAGGCAGAAATTACAGTAAGACTTACGTCGGAACTCACATCCCAGTACCGCGTTGTAGTGCTTGTTGTCCAGAATAATATTAAGGGATATCAGAAGACTCCAACTTATTCGGAAGGACAGGATGATTACATCCACTCTCATGTAGTCCGCAAGGTCGTGACTTCATACAAAGGCACATTCACTGGCGAGAAGATGAACGAAGGCGGAACTGTCGCTGCCGGTGATGAGGTTGCTAAAGAATGGACAGTAGAGGTTGACAGTAAGTGGGCGCTTGAAAATACTGAAATCTATGCATTGGCTCTTGACAACAAGGGCTATGTGAACAATATGAATGTCTGCGCAATCGACGGCGGAGACTCAGGATATGATTTAAAATAACATAAATACTATGAAAAAGACTTTTAATGTTTTCTTGGCAGGTCTTTGCATCTTCCTCTTTGCTGCCTGTGAGGCTCCAAGGCCGATTCAGGGTGGTAATGAGACCGAGCAGAATGGTACCGCTGACATTTTCAAGAAGGATTTTCCATTTGTTGAGGAGTATCCGATTGAGTGCGGAAACCTTATAGCTGAAGGTTCAGAAGTCGGTGTGACTATCGAGGTTACCAAGGTTGAAGACAATAACTTTGTATTTGAGCTTCGCCCAGGTCCAATGGTACAGTCTTTCAGGATGGATGTATACCCATTGGCACAGCTTTACAATAACCTCTTGAATGATAATACTTTCGGATACCTTAAAGCTCCTGAATCCTGGGCAGTCAACGAGAGAATCCGCTCATATCTCTTCAATGAGAGCGGTAGCGGCGGATATGCGTTCTCTATTGATGATTTTGATGATCCGGATGATTTCCTTCAGATCAGATATGACTGGATGAACACATCTTATGCAGCAGCGTCTGCAATCGCAATCCCTGATTGCGGTTACGTAATCGCAGTTGTCGCAAGTGTTGAGACCGAGATCAGCAGCGTGACTCAAGAGGATCTTACTCTCTGCTATGTACATACAAGTTCGCAGCCTCTGGTCGGTGACCCTCAGTGCGAGATTGAGGTGAATACCGGTTATAGAGCATTCGGAGTTCAGCACCACCTCAATGCTGATGCAGCGGCAGTATATTTCTTCGGATATCTTACATCTGAGATTGATGCGTACATTGATGCATTCGGTGACACATTATTCCGCGACTTCATGCGTACGCGTGTTACGGCTCCGTCATATCCTGACGATCCAAACAACCCGGAGAGCCTTTACTATTCAGTTAATTATGGAGATGAAGCAGATGCGAGCATCCTCAGCACAACCTGTGCTGTTGCAGTTGATGCCAATCTTACTCCGCAGGAGGACTACAGCCGTAGTGACTTCCATTTGAAGGAGATTCCTGAGGAACAGCCTGAGGCAAAGACATCTTTCTATATTCCTGAGGAGAGAATCGGAGCGCACTATGCTGAGTTCCAGATCAACTTCGATAAGGAGACAAGAAGTGTACACTATCTGTTCTACAACCAGGATCAGGTAGCTGAATACAATGCAATGTCCGACAAGGACAAGAGACAGCTTGCAAGAGATATTGCAAATAAGGACGGCTACGGCTGCAATAACCCGAACTTCCTTTGGGATGCAGAGAAAGAGGTGGCTATAGGAACTGATGCCTCAGTATATGTGGAGGGAGTTCTGGAGTGTCTTGCATTCCAGCCTGGCGAGACTTATCAGGTAATCTATACCTCAAAAAATGGTTTCGGTACTCTTAATCTGGAGCTTCAGCTTTCTGAGCCGTTCACAATGGACGAACTCAACTTTACTTCACCGGATGAGTGCAAGGCTCAGCTCAAGTTCCACCTTGACAATCCTACCAGAACATCGTTCCGATCAAACATTGAGTTCGACCCGGAAACAGTTTCAGTGATGCGTCTCCAGTATATGCATCCTGGTTTCAATCCTGGATTCTGGACCGATGCTCCTTGGGACCAGTGGATCGACTACATCTACAATCCACAGAAATATTATGATGAGTCTAATCCATATGCTCCTATCATCAATATCTGGCCTACAGTATCTTCAGGTCTGGATGTCTTCACCTGGACAGATATGACCCCTGATACAGAGTACACAGTCTATCTCTGTGTAGAGGACTTCGACGGCAACATCAGCCAGATGTATTTTGACTCTATCAAGACATCTGAACTCCAGATCGGTCCTGATCCTACAATCAATATGTCGCTTATTCCATCAAAGTATGGTCAAGGAGATGGTGATGATTGGACTGTTACATATGAAATTGACCATGATGTAGAATACTTCCTTTATTGCTATACAGATACCCCAGCTGACCTCGCAGCCCATATGCCAGGTATCAACCTGAGTCACTTTAATAATGTCAAGGAGTCCGGTTACACCTATCAGCAGTGGTATGATGGTATCTATGAGTGGGTAGCCGGTGGCTTTGAGGAAAATGGCGGAGGTATGCGCGCTGATAACAATACATCATTGGATTTCACTGGAAGTAAGACTGTCATTGCGGCATGTATTGCTGTCGGTCGCAATGAAAACGGAAGTCCGAAGTATCAGCTCTTCACTCTTATCTGCAAGGACGGCAATGCCCAGACGCTTGAGGAAATTTTCGGAATTGAGTAACAATATACTGATAGACATATACCGAGTAATTATATAACACATAACTACATTTTTATTTACTAACTAAATCTATTTATTATGAAAAGACAGTTTATGAAGGGCCTTATGTCCCTTTGCGCAGGTGTCATGACATTGTGCGCAGCGTCTTCTCTCTTTGTGTCATGTTACGATGACTCTGCTCTTCAGGAGCAGGTCGGCGCACTTGACTCAAGAGTTCAGCAGCTTGAGAAGCTTCTCACCCAGCTTGAGGAACTCACTGCTCGTGTAAATGCTCTTTACACACTCGATTTCCAGGTTACTGCTGAGAATGAGCTCCAGTACTCATTTGATGGTAAGACTTGGGTTTCAACAGGTATCTCCCTTGATGAGGGATGTCCTGAGGTATCGCTCGTTGACAACGGCGAGACTGTAACAATCAAGGTTGGTGACAAGGAGTTCACAATCGAGAAGCCAGAGGAGATCGTATTCGAGCTCCGCGCTGGTAAGGTTTACTTCAGCTCTGAGGCTACTTCAACCGTTGCCATCAAGTCTTCAGGTATTGAGGACATCACAGTTATGGCAGCTCCTAAGGGCTGGTATGCTGAGATCAACGCTGACGGTAAGGTAGAGATTACTGCCCCTAACTATGAGGACACTCAGGTGCAGCTCGACTATGAGACTTGGACTGAGATCCCTGCCAAGTATGCTGCTTCAGGTTACGTGAAGATTCACGCATGCAGCACAGATGGCAAGTGCATGGTAGGTAAGCTTTCTGTAGAGGTTGTAGCTCAGGCACTTTCTGTCAAGGCTTACAGCGGAAACGCTTACTTCACAGTAGCTACAGACTATGAGTGGGGTCCGACTTACTTCTACGGTGTAGCTACAAAGGAGACTCTCGAGGCTGAGACTGCAGGTCTTCTCAAGGCTATGTCAGATGGCGGTTATGATCACTATGACGTATACAATAACTCAGATGAGCTTGAGCTTGTTGTGTCTATTGAGGAACTTCTCGGTGAGGAGCCACAGCTTGGCAATGAGTATATCGTATGGGCAGTTGTAGAGGACAACAGCAAGATGTCTTACACATCTGAGGATATTGTTGTCGTATACTATTCTCCACTTCAGGTTACCCTTTCTGAGGTAGAGGCTGAGAAGACAGCTTACAATGTTACTGTAAACGTTGAGGTTGAAGGTGCTGAGGGTTACGTTGCTGTAGCTCTTCCTGCACTTTACTGTGACGATGTAGAGTACACTAAGGAGCAGATGACTATGGCACTTTCGCAGGGCCTGTACTATGGTAAGTTCTACACTGAGAACTACTCAGGTTCAGTTCTTGACATCGCTGCCGGCACAACTTACTCTATGACTGGTCTCTATGCGCCTGCATCAGATGTTTATTTGTTCGTTCTTCCTATCGACGGACGTTCTGTAGAGGATTACACTCCAGCTGACGTTGTAATGGGTCAGTACACTACTGCTGAGCTTTCAGCAGGTGGTTCTGTAAACCTTACTGCAGAGCAGGTTACTTCATACATGGGCCAGGTTTATGACTATGATATCTGGGACTATGTAACTAAGGAGATTGTTCTTGATCCTTATACTCAGCTTGGTGTAAAGGTTGAGCGTACAAACGACGAGAAGTGGTCAGCAGTTTATTTCGGCTGGCTTGATGAGGCTACTTATGCAGACTACGGTGCTTTCGCGGAGGACCTCGTAGACTATCTCCTTGAGAACTCATATGGCAATACTCCTGCTGACGTTGAGTCTTGGCCAATGTATATCACAGAGGAAGTTTCTCCTGCTACTACAAAGCACTTCGTGGCATTCGTTGTTGATGCAGCAGGTAAGTATGGCGAGATCGCTCACGTTAAGCTTACTTCTAAGGAGCTTGTAAAGGCTGACTACGTTTGGGTTGAGCCTTTCACAACTAACTTGACTGACGGCATCCTCAAGAATAACCAGACTCTCGAGTTCACTCCTGTATTCGAGGATGGCAAAGAGGCTGCTTCTTACAAGTATACTTTCGTACAGACCAAGTACTACAACCAGTATGAGGGTATGGATGATGCACAGGTTGCTGAGGCTCTCTTCTTCTCTACTTCATCAGAGGTGAAGACTGCAACTGCTGGCGACCTCAATAATGGTGTTCTCTATGTAGAGGGTCACACTTATGGTATGCCTTACTACTTCGCTATCGTTCCTATCGACGCAGAGGGTAACCCAGGTGCATCAGCTGCAATCCTTGAGTACGAGTGCGTATTCGAGATGTCTGACGTAATCACTGAGGGTGCTGAGTTCGAGGCAACAGCTCCAGCTATCAAGGTTAACTTCCCTGAGGAGTGGGAGTACTATCCAGATGGTGGATGGGGTGATGCTGCATACTATGGTTCAGAGTATCAGTCATACTATGAAAAGTACAACTTCTACTATGAGATCAACTATGAGGTAGCTCCAGCTGCAGGTACAGAGGTTTGCACAGTTCTCGTTGATACTGAGTCTTATGAGCTTTCAGACAACGCTGCTCTCGTAGCAGGTAACGTTTGGGCAGGTGTTTACGGTTCATGGAAGACCATGACTTGGACTGAGGCAGGTGCGTCAGCATTCAACTACTCCAACCACTATCAGGGCTCGCCTGCTCCAGCAATCGTTCTCGCAGTAAGCTGGAAGGATGCAGAGGGCAACTACTACTACAAGCAGTACGACCTCCAGGAGCAGTTCCAGTACTATGCTGACCTCATGACTGCATACATCGACGGTACTAAGGAAGTTCCTGCAAAGCCTCTTACAGTGGTTGGCAAACAGTGGGCTTTTGACTGGACAGAGTATGCTATGATGATGGGTATGTCTAACATGTCAGCATGTCTTGACTTCGGCGTCTCTATGGAGGGATACTTCATGGCAGGTATCGACTATGAGGCTATCTATGGTCCAGACGCAGCAGGTATGTGGATGGCTGGTGTAGAAGGTTACTTCGAAGTTGAGGTAACAGACGCTACTTCAGGCTTGATCAAGATCATGACAGCTGATATGGAGACCGGTGACCTTACTTATTCAGGTACAGGAATCGAGTACAGCAACCTTACAGAGACTACTTGTACATTCAATGGCATAGGTAAGTTCGAGGAACTCTTTACTAATGTACAGGCAACACTTATGGAAACTCCTGTAACTGTAATGTCACAGGGTATCGCTATGTAATATACCTTCCGTTGATAATATCCAGGTCTGGCAGAAATGCCAGACCTTTTTTGTTTATTTTTTTGCTATCTTTGCTTGATTTACAACTAATTTGAAACGGCAATGAAAAAAATGATTCTCGCCCTTTCAGCAATGTCTCTGCTTCTTGCAGGCTGTCATGGTGCGGTTGATCCGAACGAGGAAGATAACAAGGTAGACAATAAGGTGGATATCAGTGAGTTGAAAGGCAGCATCACTTTGTCCACAGACAGGAAGGTCATCGGTGCTGATGGCAAATATGAAGCGAAACTGACTGTCATTCTCATGGACTCTCACGGAGAGGAGTATGATGTGACATCTGATGTCGAGATCTTTATTGAGGGTCAGGATACTCCAATGGCTGATCCTGTGTTCAAGACAAACGTCGAGGGAGATTATGTGTTCTATGCTGTGCGTGGTTTTGACATCTCGAATTCCGTGTCTGTTCAGGCTGTAAAGGGCGTTCCGGCGCTGCCTGCTGATCCTGATGCAGCCAACACTTCATTTGCACATCGTATGCTTCTTGTTCAGCATACAGGAAACGAGTGTCCGAACTGTCCGGGACTCATGGATATCCTGAAGCGTATAGGCGATGACGAGAACTATGCTTCGCGTTATCATCATGTGGCATCGCACTCATATAATTCAACAGATGATGCCTTCTCTTTGGCAGCTCAGACCTTGTCGAAGAACATGGATGTGCATAATTACCCTATGCTGACATACAATCTTACTAGCGCCTCAGGCTACTTCGAGGATGAGGTAAAGGAGTCTATAATGTCTTTGAGCAAAGACGTCGCTCAGGTGGGTATCTGTGCATCTTCTACAGTCGAGGATGACAAGATCATTGCAAATGTGGCGATCAAGTCGGCAGTGGACTCAAAATACCGTATTGCTGTATGGGTGCTCGAGGACAATATCCATTCTCCGCAGAGCGGTGCAACGGCTTCGTGGCATAATATGCACAGCAACTGTCTGCGTCTGATGTATGGACAGGGCAAGATCGAAGGAATATATGGAAGGTCAGTGGGTTTGGTTGAGGCCGGTGCAACAAAGGATATGGTTGTAGCAATAGACTGGGATCCTGAGTGGATCATCCAGAATTGTGAGCTCATGATCATCGTCACAGATGCAGACGATGTCGTTGAACTTGCAAACTGCACATATTGTCCGGCACAGGGTTCTGTTTCATACAATTATCTGTAATCATTATCATATTATGAAATTGATGCGTTATCTGGCTGCATTGTCAGCTATAGTCCTTGCTGCTCTTTCTTGCAGCGAAATCAAGGAGCCTGTAAATCAGGAAGAGGAAAAGCCGCCGGTTCCGGAAATACAGCTTGCGGTATCTGAAGTGGAGCTGGCCTCTGACGGAGCGGCCGTGGATGTAGCCTATATGATTGAAAACCCTGTCGAGGGTAAGAAGATATCAGTCTCTTATGATGCTGAATGGCTTACCGTAAGCACATCCAAGGCACGTATCCTCTCTTTCTCTGCAGATCTCAATGAGACAGGAGCAGTACGTGAGGCTCAGGTCGTTCTCAGCTATGAGGGTGCTGAGGACGTTACTGTCGATGTTTCTCAGGAATTCTTTGTAAATCCTCTTGAGGTCAGTGTGGCTGACGTAACTGCAACATCTGTGAAATTCTCGGTGACTACTTCGGATCCGGAGCTTACATGGATCCCTATGGTGACATACAAGGAGAACTTCGAGTATTTCGACACTGATGAAGAACTGTTCCAGAGCGACCTTGAGTATTTCAGATATCTTGCAGATATCCAGGATATGACACTTGCTGAGTTCCTCGAGATGATGACAGCAGCTGGATCTATGGTGGATGTTGTCCTGGACGGTCTTCAGCCTTCAGTGGATTATGTTCTTTATGCATATGGCGTGACAGCAGAGGGAAGACGCACAACTGATATCGTATATGCTCCTTTCACAACAGAATCTCCATATGAGGGAGACATTACATTCACAATTACAGCAGAGGAACTGGACTACATATTGAACTATTCTATTGTCCCTTCTCACACGGGTGTTCCGTATTTCTATGGTATCCAGCCATGGACAACTCTCGAGGAGTGGAAGGTGAAGCATGGCGGAAATCTTCGTGATGCAATCCAGGCAGAGGAGATTGATTCTGAGGTAAACGAGCTCATGGAGCTAGGAATGATTTCGGGTCCTGATGACTATTACATCATCTATAATGAGTCGGATGTAATGGATTGGGGATATTGGGAGCTTAAGGCATCGACCAAGTATGTCATCTATGCGTGCAAGTGGGACGACCAGTGCAGGCTTGTGGGACCGGTATCTACATATGAGCACACAAGCCAGCCAGTGGATGCTTCTGCCAATGAGATCACCTTGTCTGTGTCGAACATCACTCAGTCATCAGCTGATGCAACCGCTACAGTGACACTTGATGATCCTTTTGTAGTGATGCCAATAAGGAAAAGCGAGATCCAGGGCATGACCGATGATGAGATATTTGCTTATGTGACCACCAACTATGACTATCTCGTCAGCGAGTACATCTTTACTGGCAATGTATCCAAGACATTCACGAGAATGCGTCCTGACACTGAGTACTCGATCATTGCGTTCGGATACAAGGCGGGGACATTGACAAATGGCGAGATGGATAGGGTAGACTTCAAGACCTTGCCTGCAGGAGATCCTGAGGATTGCACTTTCGAGTTCAAGGTGACCGCTGATGTTGACTATGCTTTCATTGAGGTTACTCCATCGGACAAGGGACAGTTCTACCATTGGCTTGTATATCCTTCATATTACACAAATCAGAATGCGAAGGACTATGTTTCCAAGGTCATTGAGGCGTCTTATGAGGGAGATGTGGAGACATTCTCGTCTTGGGAGCTTTCGCTCGGAGATGACAGTGCAAATGCATGGGACCTTTTCCCTGCGACAGAGTACAAGGTGGGTGCCGTGATCATGGACTATGACACAGGAGAGTTCCTTACAGACTTCGTTTTCAGTGAGCCTTTCACCACGCTTGAGAAGACATATGCCAACATCACATTCAACTTCGAATATGGTTCGTATTACGACCTTGGCCAGTTGATAAATGCCGGTCAGAAGCAGTTTGAGGCTCTGCTTAAGGATGGTGATGCGATCATGCCTGTCAAACTTACCGTCAAAGGAAACTGCAGCGCATATTACTATGCAATTTATACAAACTACACAGGCGACATCACTGATGAGGAGGAGTATCCTGACGAGTTGTTCCACGCTGGTCTTGAGGCATCAGGATTCACTGGGGAATCAACAAACTTCATTGTGAAGTATGACACTCATATGACACTTATGGCCATGGCATATGACTATGACGGCAATATGACCAAGGTATACCGTGCTCCTCTGTATTTCACACAGGAGGGTGTGTCGCCAGCAAAGGACTTCATCGCTTCTATGAAGAAGTCGCAGTTTATGGCGGCAAGGCAGCTGCCTCTGCATACTGCCGCTGTGGCATCGAAGAGCCTGCAGCAGGGTAGACTCGATGCGCACCAGCTTCAGGCAAAGCATGACGAGGCAATGGCAAAGGTCAAGGAAGTCCGTCGCGAGAGAATCATGAAGGAGTTTTTCGTCCAGAAGACACGTAAATCAAAGATGATAGCAAGATAATATTATGAAGATTTGGAAATTTATAGCTGGAACCATCCTGTCGTTGGCTATGCTAGGCTCTTGCGGCAATGAGGTAGAGACCGTTGTTCCGGTCATCGACGGTGAGCTTGCCTTTGCTGCAAGTTCAGATCAGCTCAGAAGCGATGGCGCTGATGCGGTTACATTTGCCGTTAGCGTCATAGATGCCGAAGGTACAGTGCACGATGTTACCGAGCATGCAGAGATATACCTCACTTATGAGAAGGCTCCGCTGACCTCGAATGTGTTCACAACAGACATGGAAGGCGAGTATATCTTCTATGCGGTGTATGGTCTTCAGGTGTCGCAGGATATTGTGATCACTGCGATCAACGATGTGCCGGAACTTCCTGCAGACCCTCAGGAGGATAATGTTTCATTCAGACATAGAATGCTTCTTGTCCAGCACACAGGAGCAACATGTTCGAACTGTCCGCGTATGATGGAGAGTCTCAGGACGCTCTCTCAGGATGAGTCGTATAATGGCCTCTACCACCATGTGGCTTCCCACTCGTATAACGGTGGAGAAGCGGATGCGGCATATTCAGAGGCTGCGCGAGACCTATCGATGGCATATAACCTTACAGGAATGTATCCTATGTTGACATTCAATCTTACCTCTACCTCTGCCGGTACTGGTCTTTCTGAGATCAAGGCTCAGATCGATCAGCTGAAGAAGGATAAGGCTCCGGTAGGAATCGCAGCTGCAGTAAAACAGTCTGGCGATGATATTCTGGTGAATGTCGAGGTCAAGGCGGCTGATGCAAACAGCTACCGTTTGGCTGCATGGCTCCTTGAGGACGGCATCTATTCGCTTCAGTCGGGTATGTCGGAGTCATGGCATAATACTCATGACAATGCTCTCAGATATGCGGCCGGTAAGGTTTCGCAGCTTTCTTTCGTGGGAGAGAAGCTTGGGGAGCTCAAGGCCGGAGAGAAGGCAGGAAAGGTCTTCGTTCTTCCTGTTGAGGAATCATGGGTTGCTGATAACTGCGAGGTGCTGATTCTTGTGACAGCGGCTGATGCAAATGGAAATTACGACGTAGTGAACAGTGCTCTTTGCCAGGTCGGTGAGACTGTCGTTTATGATTATAAATAGACTTTGTCATTTGAGCGAAGTCGAGAAATCTTTTAATCCGGAAAGAATGAAAAGAATACTATTCATCATAGCCACTCTGCTGGCAGTATTTTCATGCGTAGAGCCTGCAATCGAGGTTGAACGCAATATAGAGCTGTCTCAGACCGATGTCGTGATCGGATCACAGGGTGCGACAGTAAAGGTGGTATATCAGATCAACGGTGCCGACCAGGGTGCTCAGGTGTCTGTTGCCAATGATGCCGAGTGGCTCACAGTAAGCACAGACAAGGCACGTCTTATTGAGCTGACTGCTGAAAAGAACGAGACGGGTGCTCTCCGTGAGGCACTCGTCAGAGTCTCATATCAGGACTATGAGGAGGTTGCGATCACAGTGTCACAGACCATCTGGGAGGATCCGATTGTTCTCAACCTTGAGGAAACACAGGCGACCTCTGTGATCTTCTCGGTGCAGACTCTTGACAGCGAGCTTACATGGGTCGGTCAGGTAGTCGGCAAGGAGTGGTTCGAGGAAATGGAGTCTGACGAACAGATCTTCCAGGAGGACCTCTCTTATTATTCTCTAGAGGCTCAGAACCAGGGAGTGCCTCTTTCTGACTACATCAGCACCATCCTTAACAAGGGATCATTCCAGAACCTTAAGTACAAGGGACTTGATCCAAACTCAGAGTATGTCATCTATGTATATGGATTGACTGCCGAGGGAGAGCGTACAACTGAAATCTACTCTGTACCTGCTGTTACGCAGCCTCCATATGACGGTCCGATTACCCTTGATGTACAGATCAAGGAGGAGAACAACATCATGGATGTGACCGTTACCCCATCTCATGATGGCGTATATTATTATTGGAATCTCATGGACAGGGAGACATACGACAGCTATGCCGCTCAGTACGGTGATGATCCGGTAAAGGTGTTCCAGGCATATGTAGAGTGGGATATCCAGGATCTTATTGATTACGAGTACCTTACTACACGAGCAGAGTACTTTGAGTGGTACAGTGATATAAATGAGGTGAATAGTCAGTTCGAGTGCATGGCTTTGACAGAGTATATCGTCTTTGCCTGCAAGTGGGATGAGGATTGCAACTTTGAAGGAGAGGCTGCATACAAATGGCACACATCTGCCGATGTGACTCCGTCAAGCAATCAGATAACAGTCACTGTAGGCGATGATGTGGACCAGTCTTCATTCTATGTCGAAGTCAAGACTACCAATAGCGACCCTTATGTGATGATTGCAGAGCCATCGCGCTTCATGGAAGGAATGAACGAGGAGCAGATCTATGCCCATCTGGTGGAGGATTATGGCACATTCGGCCTTCTGAACTATGTCTATGAAGGTGACATTGCAGGACGAATGAGAGGTCTTGACCCTGACACTGAGTACACTATGGTTGTATTTGGCTACAAGGCAGGCAAGCAGACCACAGCGATGCAGAAGTTTACCGTAAGGACAGTGCCGGCCGGACCTGCTGAGGACTGTACTTTTGACTTCGTCCTCAATGAGGCCGGATCAAACTCCCTCAACATCACAGTGACTCCTTCAGATGCCGCACACTTCTATTATTGGTATGTATATTCTCCGGACACTACCGCAGATCAGGTAAGAGAGAACATCACTGACCTCATTCAGAAATCTTACTATGGCGACTTGTATGAGTTCAGCTATTACGAACTATCTCAGGGCGTCTCTACCGGTATGATATCATTCCTTGCTCCGAACACAGGCTACAAGGTTGCGGCTGTAGTTATGGACTACAACACAGGTGAGTTCCTGGCAGACGTTGTATTCAGTGATGTCTACACTACTGGTGAGGAAAATTATTCTCCGACTACCATCACAGCTACATTCGACAAGTTCTATGACGGAGATGACCTTTATGATATAAATCCGGATGCCGGAGCTCAGTATAAGGATTATGCCATGGTACCGGTTTCGATCACTATCGACGGAGATTATAAGTCATACTATTACACCATCTTCGAGTATGAGACCGGGCTTGAGGATCCAGCACAGTATCCGGATGCAATGCTTTATGAGACCCTCGTATACTATGGAGTATACTATGCCGAGACAGTGAACTTCAGGGCTCCATGGAATAAGGCTGTAGTGATCGCTGCAATGGCAATCGACAATGAGGGCCGATACAGCAGGGTATATCGTCAGAAATATACTTTCAGGAAGTACAATGCTTCAGACATAAGCGAGCTGTTTACAAAGTCGCCGACACTTACTCGGGACGTGAAGATACCTTACGCTCTTCCGGAGATGTCATTTGACCTGAAGAAGGACAGGCCTCAGGGTGATGACAGGTACAATGCAGCTAAGATGGAGCAGGTCAGAAAGGAAAACAGGATAAGGAAATTCTAAAAGCAAACTTAGTGAGAAGGATTCTTGCGATATTGATTTCGCTTTTCTCGATATGTACGGTCTGGGCTCAAGGTGCGCAGACTGTCTTGAAAGGAAAAGTAGTGGATGCCAGTGACGGTTACCCTCTTATCGGGGTATCCGTCATTGTCAGTGGTACGAATCACGGTGTCATTACGGATGTAGACGGACTTTATGAACTGAAAGTGAACGGAGAGCAGTCTGAGATCGTATTCTCATATATCGGTTATGAGGATGTTGTGAAGCTATACACTCAGAAGAACGCCGGATCTTTCAGCCGTATAGTCATGAGCGCCAATGCTGAGCAACTGGATGATGTCGTGGTTACAGGTGTGTATGAGAGGAAGAAGGAGAGTTTTACAGGTGCCTCGGCGACATTCAAGACAGATCAGCTCAAGGCTGTCGGCACATCGAATGTCCTTCAGAGTCTCAAGACGCTTGATCCGTCATTCAAGATGATGGAAAGCTCTCAGTTCGGATCCAATCCTAATGTCATGCCTGACATCGAGATCCGAGGTAAGACCAGTGTGGCCGGCATGAAGGAGGAGTATGGAACGGATCCCAACCAGCCTCTCTTCATCCTGGACGGTTTCGAGACCACTCTGGAGACCATCATGAATCTTAACATGAACCGTGTGGCTTCGGTGACCATCCTGAAGGATGCGGCTTCGACAGCAATCTATGGTTCGAAGGCTTCCAATGGTGTCGTTGTGATCGAGACTAAGGCTCCGGCTCGTGGAAGACTTCAGCTTTCATATAAGGGCGATTTTGGACTTTCATTGGCGGATCTGAGTGACTATAACCTCATGAATGCCCGTGAAAAGCTTGAGTTCGAGACACTTGCCGGTGTGTATAAGGATAATACAGGTGATCCGTTCGCGCAGATGAGACTCGATGACCTCCGCAATGAAAGGCTTAAGGAGATCGAGAGAGGTGTGGACACATATTGGCTCAGCGAGCCTATCCGTCCGGGCTTTACCCATAAGCATAACATCTATGCGGAGGGCGGTGAGGACAAGATCAGATATGGAATCGGATTGAGTATAGGAAACGTGGGAGGAGTCATGAAGGACTCTGACCGAAGGACCTTGGAAGGAAACGTGGACCTGATCTATCGTACAGGTAAGTTCCAGTTCAGCAACAAGCTTTCGCTCAACTGGCTTGACGTCACCAATCCGACCGTATCTTTCGCCGAGTATGCCTATGCAAACCCATATTACAGGAAGTACAACGCTGACGGCAAGGTAGACAGGTATCTCTATTATCCTGAAGATGGTGTAGACGATTACCCTGTGGCCAATCCTCTGTGGAATGCGCATCTTAACAACTGGGATAAGGCGACAGGATTCGGATTCACCAATAATTTCATCTTCGAGTGGTTCGTTACCAAGGAACTCCGCCTGAGAGCGAAG
Source organism: Bacteroidales bacterium (assembly GCA_017559545.1). Lineage (GTDB taxonomy): Bacteria > Bacteroidota > Bacteroidia > Bacteroidales > UBA932 > Cryptobacteroides. Next base: position 47,860 of record JAFYRK010000019.1, on the reverse strand, counting down.
TTCGGTCTCACAAAGCAGGATGATGACGAGCAGACCAGGCTTTCGCCTCTTCACACTCAGTTTGACGACATGGGTGAGACAGAGAAAGGTCTTTACACCAATACGCAGATCAATGAGCTGGTTTATGAGGGAGATGTTGCCGTTACTTTCGGTAAGCTGATTGCAAAGAAGCATATGGTCAACGCTGTGGGAGGATTCAACTTCAGCAATAACCATCGCCAGATCTATGGCTATTCGGCAACAGGTTTCACAGACGACCAGTTTGATGCGCCGTCTTTCGCCAACGGATACCCAGTCGGAGACTCTCCGGACTACAGCGAGAGCCTCAAGCGCGCAGCCAGCTTCTACATCAACGGAGGATATGCCTATGCGGAACGATATCTGATCGATTTCAACTATCGTCTTGACGGTGCCTCGATGTTTGGAACCGGCAACCGTTTCAGAAACACCTGGTCAGTAGGAACCGGTTGGAATATCCATAAGGAACCGTTCATGCAGAACTCTGACTTCTTCTCATTGCTCAAGCTGAGAGGATCGGTCGGAAATCCTGGTAACCAGAACTTCTCGGCATATCAGGCGTTCTCTACATACAAGTTCAACGGATGGATGACCAATGTCTTCGGTACAGGTGTTATCCTCAATGCACTTGGAAATGCAGACCTTGCATGGCAGGAAACCACCAATTATGACGTTGGTGCCGACCTGACCTTCTGGGGTGAAAGGATAAACATGACCCTGGACTATTATTGGAAGTACACTGACCCTCTTCTAGCTGTAATCAGCACTCCGGGATCAATGGGTGTGACCACAGTGGCCATGAATGCCGGTGCACAGAAAACAAGAGGATGGGAGGCTGCACTTCGCGTTTCGCCAGTCTACAGGCCTTCCGAGGGCATAATATGGAATGTCACAGTTAATGCCACCAGCTCAAAGTCAGCCTATGCAAACATCGGCAATTCGTTTGCTGCCTTGAATGAGAGCGGAAAATCCTCATTGGTCGGAACTACAAGATATTATGACGGAGGAAGCCCGACAGCGATCTGGGCGGTACGTTCAGCGGGAATCGACCCTGCGACCGGAAAGGAGCTTTTCATCAAGAAAGACGGAACGTACTCTTTCACATATGATGTAAATGATGAGGTTGTCGTAGGAGACACGCAGCCGAAGGTCGAGGGACTGATAGGTACATCACTTTATTTCAAGGGGCTGTCTGTGGGATGCTTCCTGAGATATCGCTGGGGAGGTCAGGTGTTCAACTCGTCCCTTTTCCAGAAGGTGGAGAACATCGGTACCCAGGAAGTATACAACAACCAGGACAAGAGAGCTTTGTATGACAGATGGTCGGAGACCAACCGTGATGCATATTTCAAGGGAATATCCCTGGTTCAGAGGACTGAGAAGTCGTCACGTTTCGTGATGGATGACAACTCCCTCGTAGGAGAGTCCTTCAACATTGGATACGAATTCCCTGACAGGATAGCAAGAAGGATGAGACTCGGTGCGATGAATGTCCAGCTCACCATGACTGACGTGTTCAGGGCAACATCAGTACGCGTGGAGCGAGGCATCGATTATCCGTTTGCAAGATCAGTAACCATGTCATTAGGCATAACATTCTAGAAGGTATGAGAAAAGTATTTACATATATTGCTTTTGTGGCGCTGATGATGCTTTGCTCATGCGACGCCTGGCTGGATGTGAAGCCATATGACAAGATTTCTGAGGATGAGCTTCTGTCTTCGGAGTCAGGATACATGAAGCTTCTCAACGGCATTTATATCGAGCTGAACAGCGACATGCTTTACGGAGCTGCGCTCTCTGTCGAGATGGTTGAGATCATGGGCGGAGCGTATGTGATCGGAACCGATAATTCCGTATGGGGAAACTATGCGGATCTTGCTGCATATAAGTATGGGACAGATTACTGGCGTGCAAGGATCAACGAGACCTGGAACAAGGCATATGCACTGATCCTTAACTGCAACCTTCTGCTTGAGAATATCGACAAGACAACAGTCAGGTTCTCAGGTGACAACCTGAAGGTTATCAAAGGTGAGGCTCTGGCTCTGAGGGCGATGCTGCATTTCGACTTGCTTCGTCTTTTCGGTCCTGTATATGCACATAATCCTGAGGCTCCAGCTATCCCTTATTACAAAAGATATTCGGTCACACCTAATGAGATACTGACCGCTTCGCAGGTCGCGGCTGAGATAACCCGTGACTTGAACGAGGCCCGCATCCTCCTTGCCAATGATCCCGTGAGGACTTCCGGAACGATGGCCTCGGCTCCGGCAGATGGGTCGTCGACATTCATGTATTACAGGAATCTCCGAATGAACTATTTTGCCGTGACTGCCCTTCTGGCGCGTTCAGGCTTGTATTTCGGTGATAAGGAATCAGCATTCAAGTATGCAAGAGAGGTGATTCAGGCTGGTGACGAAGGTATATTCCCGTTCGTGGACAGAAACCTTGTGACCGGTTCTCCGGATGATCCTGACAGGATATTCTCATCTGAGGTGATCTTCGCCTTGTCCCATTCGCAGAGAAACAAGCTTTTCAAGAACTACTATGACCCAAGCCGTATCCCGAACTATGTGTTCAGGATGGATAATGACCTGATGAGCAACCTTGTCTTCGGAGGCGGAGCCATGACTGGAGGCAACCAGGATGACTACAGGTATAGGGTCAATTGGGTTGCGACAGGTGCAAACAGGTATTTCTACAAGTATTCGGATATGGTGGATTCTGGAAACATCAAGAATACTATGATTCCGATGATAAGGCTTGGCGAGATGTATCTCATTGCGGCAGAAAGCTGTTCAGAGAATATCGGTGCAGGTGTGGCCTATGTAAACAGGCTTCGAGCAAACAGGGGAGTGGGTAACCTTCAGAGCCTGACTGAGGATATCCTCAGGTATGAGTACATCAGGGAGATGTATGGCGAGGGACAGATGTTCTACATGTATAAGCGTATGTTTGCTCCTGTGCTGTTTTCTTCACTATCAAGCAAGAACCCTGTGCCGTCCGATGCGGTGTTCGTGCTTCCTCTCCCATCATCAGAAACAGATAACTAAAAGGCCATGAAGAGAATTATAATCATATTCGCTGCAATATTGGCTGCCGTTGCCTGTGAGGAACGCACGCCGGGACATTTCCATGATGTGACCGGAGTGTATTTCAATAATGTCGACGGTGCTATGATGGTGACAGACAGTCTGGATGTCACTTTTGTCTATGCAGCAGGAGATCAGGTTGAGGTTCCGGTGAGGGTGCAGCTTCTGGGACGTGCGGTATCGGAAGACAGACCTGTGGACATCACTGTGACTTCTGACAACGCTGAGGCAGGAGTGGATTATATCCTTCCTGAGCGTCCGGTGATACCTGCGGGACAGTCATATGCTGACTATATCGTGACGTTGAAAAGGACTGAAGCGCTGAAGTCGCATAAGAAGACATTGACGCTCCAGATCCACGAGAACGACTATTTCGATCTTCCAGTAACTCATGTGGTGCAGTTCACCGACACTGTGTCCACATTGATGTACCACATCAGCTTTTCGGATATGTTCACCAAGGCTCCGGCTGCTTGGGACGCGAATCTTATCGGAGAGTTCACCCAGCAGAAGTTCGAACTCATATGCAAGGTCCTTGGCATCGATCCGGCTGATTTCAATGATCCGAATGTGATCACCCTTGCAAAGCTCCTTTATATCAGTTCCGAGATGACGGCCTATGTAAAGGGAGAGGCGGAAAAGAAGGCTGCCGGACAGGACTACGATGAGAATGCCTTCGATAAGACGACAGGCGAACCATTGAAATTTGTAAAATGAGAGATTTAAGATACATATTGCTGCTTGCGGTGCTTCTTGCAGCCGCTGCATGCAGTCAGGATAAAGGCAACTACGACTATGTTGACCTGAGGGAACCAGTTATTGCCGGTCTGGAGGATCAGAGCGTCCAGACATTCTCGACTCTGAGGGTGCAGCCGGATCTCGGTGAGGAGGAGTTCCCTGAGGAGGAGTATGCCTTTGAGTGGAAGGTGCTGAACCAGAACGCTTCAGAGGAAGCGGTGGTGATTGGTACAGAAAGGAATCTGGATTATGAGGTTACGCTTGCCCCAGGCGCCTATAATCTTTACTTTACGCTTACTCAGAAATCTACAGGGCTTTATTGGCAGAAGGGTGTGTCCCTGATAGTGAGCTCTTCGATGTCCGAGGGATGGATGGTGCTGTGTGATGATGAGGGAAGGGCCCGTCTGGACTTCATATCAGCTCTCACTTCGGAGACTATGGGCGACGTCCTGAGGGGCAGCTCTATGCCTCAGATGAATGGTCCTCGCAGGATACAGTGGCTTTCGGATAAGACCGATGCGGCCTCTCCATATTATCTTCTGACAGATGATGGCGCCACAAGGCTTGGCAAGGATGCATTTGAGTGGAAGCCTGAATATGATTTTGGATATGAGGTGGCAGTGCAGGAGAAGCTGACTCCGTATTCTATTGTGTCAGCGGGTTTCGGAAAGGTTGTGGTAAGCGGCACAAATGCCCATTACTGCGAGATCATGGGAATCGCCGGACTCTACGGAAGTGCCGTAAACAAGGGTTTTGCAGTGTCCGAATATGTGGGCGCTAATGTGCTTGCAAGTCAGGTGTATGTGGCAGTGTATCTTCTATATGATATTGATAACAAGCGCTTTATGGCATATTGCCCTCTTCTTGCCACTAACGATTTGGGTGGCTTGGATCCATTGGCGGATATGAGTGCTATGGGACAGATAGCCGAGGGTATGGCCCCAGGAGCAGGAGTCCTCGGAACAGCGTTTGACAAGTGGCCTGAAGGAATGGACCTGGTATATATGGAGAACACCCGTTATGATCCTGGCAATGCAAAGATGGGTCTGACGTATGCAATCCTCAAGGATGGATCAACATGCCATCTTTATGGAATCCAGCTCGGTGATATGCTCAGATATGCAGACTGCACATATGTGCTTGGCAAGGGATACTATGCTGACCTGAGCCAATGCAAGGATATTCTGCATCAGGATGCGCTCTATGCTTTCAGTTCTCTCAAGGGATATATGTATTATGCAGTAGGGGGCACGGTGTATCGAGTGAATCTGACAGAGACACCGCTCAAGTCTGAGGTACAGTTCACCCTTTCTGGCGAAAAGATAACCTGCTTCAAGTTCAATCTGTATCAGAAAAGCGAGAATATGCAGAAGAGCTATGATCTTGTTGTAGGCTCCCAGAAGAACGGCAAGGGTATTCTCAGAGTATACGAGGGCAGAGAGTCGGATGGAGACTTCAGCATTGTCCAGCCGCAGAAGTACGAAGGCTTCACGACAATCGTTGATGCCTCATATAAGGAAAGAGTTTATTAAATCTGATTGATATGAAATATTGGTATTGTCTGGTTATGTCGCTTATCATGGCAGCTGGCTGCTCCGGTTCGGCACAGGATGAGGCTGTGCTTGACATCAAGGTCAACGCACCTGTTGCAGGCGAGGTCGTGGTTGTCCATCATAATGACATGATTCCTCTCATTCTTGATTCAGAGGGCTATGCTCAGCTGCGTCTGGCAGATATCGACGCGTCTTATCTGAAGGTCTATCATGGCCGTGAGTTCCTGAAGCTTTATGTAGAGGGAGGGGATAACGCATCGCTGTCCTTTGAAGGCGGCCGCATGGGCAGGACTTATGTGTTTGAAGGAGAGAAGGCTCCCGTAGTGAAATATCTGAATACTGTCGCTTTGGTCCCTCTTCCGGATGAGGATTTTGCGCTTGGATTCGAAGAGTATTCTGCAAAGCTTGCCGAGAAGGAGAATGATGCTGTCAAGATCCTGAAGGCCAATGGATTCTCTAGGATAGGAGATTTTGAGAAGATGGAGCTGGGCAGGATAAGGTATTCGTACGGCGCTGCACTGCTTATGTATCCGACAGGACATATGCTCATGTCGCGTGACATGTCTTACAGGCCTGATGAAGCATATTACGGCCTCATTGACGGATATGTTGTGGAGGATGAGATGATGGCATCATTGGATGAATACCGTTCGTTTGTAGCTGAAGCAATGCACGTGCTGGATGCTGCCAACAGACAGGTTAGAGAAATCTATCCTAAGACAGTGGCGCAGATGAAATATGCGGCGGATAGATTCCAGAATGATGCTGTGAGGGAGGTTGTATTGCATCATATTGCTACCACATATGTGGACAACTTCGGCGTGAAGGATATCACCGAGATGGAAAACCTCTATTATACCTATGTCAAGGATGCCGCTATGCTGGAAAGCATGAAGGCAAAGTATGACAGATGGGACCTTTCGCGTCCTGGCAGGATGTCCCCTGGGTTCAGGGCCGTGGATGTTGACGGAAAGGAGTATACTCTTGCCGATTTCCGAGGCAAGTATGTCTATATTGATATGTGGGCGACATGGTGCGCCCCATGCAAGCGCGAGATGCCATATCTGAAGGCTCTTGAGGAAGAGTTTGCTGATGCTCAGGTCGTGTTCCTTGGCCTGTCCGTCGACAAGGACAAGCAGGCATGGGAAAATATGGTCAGGGCCGGCGGCCTTACCGGCGTGCAGCTGTATCTTGGCCTGCAGAGCAAGTTCCAGGAAGCATATAGGATAGAAGGAATTCCACGTTTCATCCTGCTTGACCAAGAGGGAAGGATCATTGAGAATGACATGTCCAGACCTTCGGAGGAAGTGACAGCGGAGAAGTTAAGAAATCTAAAAGATATAAGATAGTATGAAGAAGGTAGCTAAAGTATTGTTCGCCATGATGCTTGCGGCCGTGGCGGTTTCATGTGAGGAAAAGGTGGATCCAAGTCCGGTTGGTCCAGAGCAGGATCCCAGCAAGGAGCTTTTAGAGAACTGTGTCCTTCCTGAGTCTGTAAAGGCTGGCGGAGAGGTCCTGGTGCAGTGGGACGGATTTAAGGATGATGCGAAAATCTCTCTTGCCAGTGAAGATTCGGCGTCACAGATGCAGGTGAAGGTAGTTACAGCATATGGCCTTACATTTGAGGTTCCTATTAATTTCCCTACCGGTACATATGATGTTGTTCTTGAGCAGCAGGGCGAAACCATGGAGCTCGGATCGATAGCTGTCAATGCTCCAGATATGCCTGTCACAGGCCTCAAGGTACCTGCGGGGGCAGTCCGGGGAGATGTTGTGTCAATCGATGGAATCGGATTCAAGGATGGATGCAAGTTGATAGCAGTGGATCAGACTGGTGTTGAGCATGAGCTTGCCGCTGAACTTTCCGTATCAGGAATCACTGTAACCATACCGGAGACTCTTGCTGAGGGTGAGTATCAGCTATACCTCCTTCAGGACGGTCTGAGATGGCTTCTTTCATCTTCTTTCCCAGTAGCGGCAGAACTTGTCGTAAAGACTCTTGAACGTGTAGACTACTATACTGAATATGTGGATGACCAGCTTCTGAGACTTACTTGGGAGATTTCAAGAGAGGAGCCTGTGACTCTGACCCTTTCGCAGTATATCGTGACTGGAGACAATGCCGAACTGGATATCTATGACCAGTATGTTCTTGGCTCTGATGGATTCTTTGAACTGGTTGCTGACGGTTTTGATGAGTCTAACAACATGAAGATGTCATATACAAAGGATGATGAGGGTAAGGTCGTTCGTGCAGATGTCCTCAGATATGGAAAGAAGGAGACAACTCCGTTCACATGGACATACGATTCGGATGGATTCTTGACAGATGTGTCCGCTCCGACAACTTCATTGTGCTCTTTCGAATATGAGGACGGAAATATGGTGGTTTTCAAAAACACCGGATTTGAGTTCGCTGAACCGTCGTTGGTGAATAATCCGTCTGCTCCGGATGTCATATGGGCATACATGGCGCTGATGGACAATATAGAGCCGTTTATGTATGTGCCGTATTTCCTTGGATGGTACACAAGGGCATCAGCACAGCTTCCGACAGCTATGCTTGAACCGTCCAATACCGGTGAGGGAACCGATACGTATCCGATGACATATGATTTTGACTCAGACGGTTATGTCGTAAGGATGTATTTGGGTACAGATAAGGTGGAATACTTCTATAGCGAGCAGCAGAATTGATTTTTTTGTTATATTTGAAAGTTTAAACTTACAATAGAATGAAGAGTCTTTACGCGTTTCTTCTTGCTGGCCTGCTGATGGCGGTGTCATGTACGAAGAATCCTGAACCTGATCCAATACCAGATCAGTCAGGGCAGACGCAGCCTGCGATATCTAATGTGAATAACCCGTATGCGAAAAAGCATGTCTCTTTCAGAGGTGGCACAGTTACAGTCAAGTTCGATGCCGAGCTGGACTGGACTGCTTCTGTCAAGATGGACCCGGAGCTGGATGAGCCTTGGGTGGAGGTTATGGAATCCACTCTTAGCGGTACGGCCAAGAAGGGTGCAAGCGTACGTCTGGTATTCGAGAAGAACGGAACTTCTGAAGAGAGGGTTGCCGAGCTTTGGGTTGCGGTGCAGGATCAGGCACCAGAGTGTATCGCTACGCTGACACAGGCAGCATCAGGCACAAGCGTAGACGCCAAGATTAATGCGGCTCTAAATAACTACATGCATGATATCCTTAAGGAGGACTATCTCTTCAAAGATGCATACAATGCGCAGGAGATCGACCTTACAGTCAATTATGGTGACTTCCTTGGCAGGCATCTGCTTAGCTTGGGCGAGGCTAACATCGAGGATGGCGGATATTACAGGTCGTCACAGTCAAATGCAGGAGAGCGTTTCATTTATACTAATCTTGTTGAGGTGCAGATCGGAACTAAGGCAATCCAGACAAATGGACTTGGCTTCGGACCATTCCTTTCAACACCTCTTGAAAACGGTTCGTCATACATTGGCATCGCTCCTGGATTTGTCCGCAGAGGTTCGCCGGCAGAGGCTGCAGGACTCCGCAGGGGAGACATCATCTATGCTGTCAACGGCACCCAGCTCACTACTGGCAACTATTACAACATGATGACCACCCTCTATGTCAATCCGTCAGGTACATATAAGTTCTCATTCCTTAGATTTGAGGATAACGGCAGAGGCGGATATGATTTTAATGCATATGAATCAGGTGCGGCCACAGCAGCCCCTTATGTATATGACCCTGTTCTTCATGCATCAGTGATGACTGATCCGGATAATGCTTCGACAAAGATCGGATATCTCGTATATGAGTCTTTCGATCTCAACTCTCAGGAATTCCTGGAGTCCGCTGTCAACGGCTTTATCGAGGAAGGAATAACAGACCTCATCCTTGATCTCCGTTTCAATGCCGGTGGAGCAGTAGCGCAGAGCCGCTGGCTTTCCGGTTGTATTGCAGGTGAGGCCAACGGAAAGAAAACATTCGTCAAGGTGATCTATAATGATGACAAGACGGAAAACTGGACTTTCGACTATGGATACACAAACGAGACCGACCCTCTCGGCAAGCCTAAGGATCTCGGTCTTGACAGGTTGTTTGTCATTACATCATACAACACGGCTTCTGCTGCCGAACTGGTGATCAGTTCTCTAAAGGGCATTGACTTCCCGGTGAAGATGATCGGTTGCAACACTGAGGGAAAGAATGTTGGTATGGTGGTTTCGGAGACAAGCTACAATGGACGCCGCTTCCAGTTCTCTCCTGTGACATTCTGGGTGAAGAATGCAAAGGATTGGGGTGACTATGGATTCGGAATGAAACCGGACGAATATGTGAACAACGACAACACCAACTTTGAAGACGATGCTGACAACGCTTTCCCATATTCGTTCTCAGATTGGGGCAACATGGACTTCAACATCGCTCTCCAGTGGGCATATTGCGATATCACAGGAAAACCTCGCTGGAACACTAAAGATACAGAAGTGCTCTCTCTGACATCTGCAGCGCCAATGCAGGCTCAGCAGGTGGTTCTTGAGAACGGTAGATACGGCAACCTCAGATTTAACAATAAATAAATATATTACTATGAAATTTTTCTCAAACTTAAAGTCAGGATTCGTAAGGGCAGCGGCAGTTATCCTTATGGCTGCTCCTGTGGCAGTTTCCTGCTTCGATTCTACAGAACTGCAGGAACAGATCGACATGCTCGTTGATAAGGTGTTTGAACTGGAGGAAAGGCTTAATAATGAGCTTGATGCATTGGCAGAGATGATGGACGGCAACGCCATGATCAGCAGTGTCATCGTAGGCGAAGATGGCATCACTACCATCAAGCTTTCAACCGGCGCTGAATTTAAACTTTATCCTCATCAGAACATGCAGTCGTTCATCACATACATGCAAGCATCTATAGACGGCAAGAACGTGGATTGTTGGGCATATATTGATGATAAAGGCATCAAGAGATATATGAGAGATGCAGAGGGAAATCCTATCCCTGTAGCAGCCGCTACTCCTAAGGTTGTGGAGGTTGATGGTGAAACATATCTCGAGATCGGTGGAGTGCAGTATCCTCTCTCAGGTAATTCTGTTTTCTCAGATTATGAACTGTTCAAAGATGAATTGACCGGTGAGGTCTATGCGGTTACATTCACATTCGGTGAGGATATGAGCTTCACAGTTACAGTTGATGGCGCGTGCAGATTCAGCTTTGTTGCATCTGCCGGCGGTTTTGGCCAGACTGTAATCATCAAGGATTACTTTGTAGGATATGGTCTTACAGAGAAGGTTCAGATTGATACACGTGGAGTGGTTGACTATGTTCTTCAGATTCCTGACGGATGGAGAGTGAAGGAATGCGAAGATGTTTATATGGGTACTAAGTACTTTGAGATTACAGCTCCTTCAAAGGCTTTGATCGAGTCCGGTGTTGCATCAGCAGACGGTGATCTGAAGGTAGTAGCTGTGCTGGAAGGTGGCAAGGCAACAGTTTCAAGGTTGTATCTCACTACATCTCCATTCAGAAATTTCAATGTCAGCCTCGGTAATGTAAAAGCTGAGATGTACTTCGGCCTCCAGAAGTTCGTTTACGGAGTGTGTCTTGCGTCTGAGTTTGACGAGTCTGCAATCATTGCAGAGGCGGAGCCGCTTCTTACCGCTTATTCTTATCCTGCAGGCTTTGGTTTGACTTCAGAGGATCTTTCCGCATCTGTTGCTACAGTGCTTGGCTCTGAGCCTGTGCCAGGTCAGGAGTATGTGTTCTGGGCGCTTCCTGCTCTCTACTATGAGACTATGGAAGACGCAGGATACTATCTTGAGCAGAATACCTTTGTATCCAAGACATTCAAATATTCTTCTGTGAAGTTTGCGGTTTCAGACTTCAGGTTCCGTGATGCAAGTCTTGCTATGGAGGTTGTCGGCGCATCAGCTTACTATATGGAACTTGTGCCGGCTACAGAATTCCTGATGGAAGAACTGTTGTATGGCCTTAACAATAAGTTCTACGACCCTATCTCTACACCTATGTCTTATACCGGATCAATCTTTGAGCTTACTGGCGTTGAAGCCGCTCCGGCAACAGACTATGTGGCTTGGATCGCACTTGCAGAGTCAGATAAGACATATACAGCTGCAGATGTAGTGGTTTGTGAATTCTCTACATTGAAGCTTGTGGCTGGAGCAAATGTAAAGGTGACAGCAGGTGAGCAGACAGTGACCTCACTTGATGTTGTGGTGCCTTTGGCAGCGCCAGGCGCAGAGTCTATCTATTATGCGTTTATACAGAAGTCAAGCGAATCTTCATATGCTGACGATGCTGCTAAGGTGAATTACCTTTTCGAAAGCGGAGCAAGTGTGAATGGTATCGCTGCTGAGGCAAGACTTTCGGATTTCATTGCCAAGACCAAGCCTTCGACATCATATGTATTGATGGCTGTCGCTTCTGACAGTGATGGAAAGTACGGTGAAGTACTTACTCTTGAGGTTACGACAACGGAGCTCAAGTATAACGACCTGACTGTCGATGTGACACTGGAGATAAACGATCCGGGCAATGTGGTGCTTGGTGTTTCTGCAAAGGATGCTACTGATATCATTTACTGGGTAGGAAGGACAGCAGACAATACTTGGAAGAGTCCAAACTATCTGGGCGGCAAACTTGAGACAGCTGAGGCTTATATTTATCAGAACACAACCAACACCAAGATTACTTCAGTAATGGAGAAGTATCCGATCGTAGACGGCAGGATTACATTGACTGACCTTACAGTTGATGTAGATTATGTCATCGTAGCAATGGCTAAGGATGCAGACGGAGTCTTGTCTCATGGTACACTTTTAAAGTTCGTTCCAAATCCGGTAGCTTTGGGTAATGTGATTACCAAGGATGATCCTCTATGGGAGGCAGCCAAGCCAACAGTTACATGGCTCACAGATAAGTTCCAGCCTGCTACTGGAATGATGTCAGGTCAGTATGGCTGTACTGTGCTTCTTCCAGCGAACATGACAGGTTACGTGCTTCTTGCTACAGACAACGTTCTTTGTGAAAGTGATGTCGCATATGAACTTGGACGTGAAGAAAAAATGATCAGGGTCATTGTTGAGGCCGATCATCGCAGAGACTCAGATGTGCCTGATCCATCTATTGATCCTGAGGAGTGGCCAAATTATGTCTGGCCGGATGGTAGTATCTTCTATCACCACGAGCATGGACATCCGTTGTTTGGTTACGCAATCATATGGGCAAACCGTGACGTGCATCAGGCATTGTGTGGCGGAGACCATGAGGGTGTGAAGACAGGCAAGGCTAACGGCAAGGATATTGATGTGACACATGTCCTTGTTTACAACGACGGAAATCCTGTCGAGTTCAGACAGCCATCCGCTATCGGTAGCACCGAAGAGGTGGTAGACAAGGTGTACATCGTGCTTAAGGATCTCGAGGGTAATTCATATGAGACCTATGTATTTGATGTTCCTGTAGAGCATTTCGTAAAACAGTAACATATAGATGAAAACAAAAGCGCCTGTCGGTCCAGAACCGACAGGCGCTTTTGTTTTGTTGAGAATATCTTAGAGAGTTCTCTTGATCTCTTCAATTGTATAAGCCTCGACCACGTCGCCGACCTTGATGTCGTTGTAGCCCTGGATGTTAAGACCGCAGTCCATACCCATGTGAACCTCCTTGACATCATCCTTGAATCTCTTGAGTGATCCAAGCTCTCCAGTGTAGATGACGATACCGTCGCGGATCACGCGCACCTTCGCAGTTCTCTGGAGTTTACCCTCGCGGACGATACATCCTGCGATAGTACCCACCTTAGAGATCTTGAATGTCTCCTGAACCTCAGCGGTTGCAGTGACAACCTCTTTCTGCTCTGGCTCAAGCATACCCTCGATACCGCTCTTGAGCTCGTTGATACAGTCGTAGATGACTGAGTAGAGACGGATCTCGATCTCCTCCTTCTCAGCAAGCTTTCTTGCAGAAGGCATTGGACGTACCTGGAAACCGATGATGATCGCATCTGAAGCTGCAGCGAGAAGGATATCCGACTCTGAAATGGCACCCACAGCCTTGTGGATCACGTTTACGCGAACCTCCTCTGTTGAGAGCTTGATGATAGAGTCTGAGAGAGCCTCCACTGAACCGTCCACGTCTCCCTTGACGATAACGTTGAGTTCCTTGAAGTTTCCGATAGCGATACGGCGTCCGATCTCCTCGAGAGTCATGTGCTTCTGAGTCTTGATGCCCTGGATGCGGATGAGCTGCTCACGCTTGTTGGCAATATCCTTTGCCTCCTTCTCGTCAGCCATTACAACGAATGTCTCACCTGCAGTAGGTGCACCGTTCAAACCAAGAACTGATACAGGAGTTGAAGGGCCTGCCTCGTTCACTTTCTGTCCACGCTCGTTGAACATAGCCTTTACTCTACCTGTGTAGCATCCTGAGAGCATTACGTCTCCTACGCGAAGGGTTCCGTTCTGTACGAGGATTGTAGCGAGGTATCCGCGACCCTTGTCCAATGATGACTCGATAACGGCACCTGAAGCCCTCTTGTTAGGGTTAGCCTTGAGCTCGAGCATCTCTGCCTCAAGAAGAACCTTCTCAAGGAGCTGCTCCACATTGATTCCCTTCTTAGCGGAAATCTCCTGACACTGGTAGCTTCCGCCCCAGTCCTCTACGAGGATGTTCATGTTAGAGAGCTGCTCACGGATCTTCTCCGGATTAGCACCTGGCTTATCTATCTTGTTGATTGCAAATACCATTGGAACGCCGGCAGCCTGTGCGTGGTTGATCGCCTCCACAGTCTGTGGCATGATGCAGTCGTCGGCTGCAACGATGATGATTGCAACGTCAGTCATCTTGGCACCGCGGGCACGCATCGCTGTAAACGCCTCGTGACCAGGAGTATCCAGGAATGTGATCGCCTGTCCGTCAGGAAGCTCTACGTGGTATGCACCGATGTGCTGTGTGATACCTCCGGCCTCACCTGCGATAACGTTTGCGCTACGGATATGGTCAAGGAGGGAAGTCTTACCGTGGTCAACGTGACCCATCACGGTGATTACCGGTGGACGTGGAAGAAGGTCATCTGCCGAGTCTTCAGTCTCGCCCTGTGCAATCGCGTCTGTAAGGTTTGCTGTCACGAACTCAACCTCATATCCGAACTCTTCGGCAACGAGGACGAGTGTCTCAGCGTCGAGACGCTGGTTGATTGATACCATCATACCGAGGCTCATGCAGGCTCCGATGACCTTTGTCACAGGAGTGTTGTTCATAAGGGTAGCGAGGTCGTTTACAGTCACGAACTCAGTAACCTTGAGCACCTTCTGCTCGAGCTGCTGCATCTCCATCTCCTCCTGCATTCTCTGTGATGCGGCCTCTCTCTTATCCTTTCTGTGCTTAGCTCCGAAGTTGTTCTTCTTACCCTCGTTCATGCGAGCGTAAGTCTCTTTGATCTGCTTCTGGATCTCCTTCTGCATCTCTTCCTGCTCCTGCTCGGTCATCGGCTTGAACTTGTCGCCTCCGCGGTCGCGGCGGCTCTTCTTGTCACTCTTCTTGCTCTGACCCTGCTGCTGTGCAGGTGCACCTGGCTTTCCACCCTTGTTATCCTTCTTCTTTGGCTCTGCCTCTACCTTGGTTACGTCAACCTTCTGGCTGCCGCCCTTCTCGATTCTCTCTCTCTTCTTCTTTTTCTTCTTCTTGTCGAACTGAGAGAGATCGATCTTGTCGACTACCTTTGGACCGGCAAGTCTCTCTACCTCTACCTTTACCTCGCGAGGTTCGCTCTTAGGCTCCTCTGCCGGTGCGGGTGTCTGTGCAGGCTCTTCTGCAACAGGAGCCGGTGCTGGCTCTGGTGTTGGTGTAGGCTCTTGTGCCGGTGCAGGCGCCGGCTCTGCTGCCTTTGCTGCCTTCTTATCGAACTTCGAAAGGTCGATCTTGTCAACAACCTTGATGCTGCTTTCCTGCTTAGGAGTCTCTTCAACAGGCTTTGCAGCCGGCTCTGCAGCCGGCTTGACCTCAGCGGCAGGTTCCTGAACAACAGGCTCGGCGTTGAGGGTGTTTGTCTTGATGACAACCTCCTTTTCAGGTAGAGCATCCTCTTCCTCGTGCTCAGGCTTCTTCTTTGAGCCGAGCTCGATGATCTCCTTAAGCTTAATGGTTACCTTTTCGGAGTCTTCCTTGAGTTTCTGGTCCTCACCGAACTTTGCTTCGATAGCCGGCAGATACTCATCCGATACCTTTGCGTTCGGATTCATCTCCACATTGGCTCCCTTCTCGTTGAGGAAATCAACAAGACGCTGAAGTCCGATGCTGAACTGTTTTGTAAGTTTGCTTAATCTTATTTCTGCCATACTGTAAATTATTCTTCAAATTCTGAACGGAGGATGTCGAAAATCTCCTCTACGGTCTCGTCTTCGAGGTCAGCCCTCTTGGCGATGTCCTCAGGAGTGCAGGCGAGTACGCTCTTGGCTGTGTCGCAGCCGATGCTCTGGAGCTTCTCGATGATCCAGCCCTCGATTACATCGTCGAACTCGCTGAGCAGTACATCTTCCTCAGCATCTTCTTCCTCATCCTTAGGAAGCTCTCTCCAAACCTCAATCTCCTTTCCTACGAGCATGCCGGCGAGCTTGATGTTGCATCCGCCCTTACCGATACCCTTCTTGACCTCATCAGGAAGCATGTAAACCTTGATCTTCTCGTCCTCACCGCCAACGATGATAGAAGAGATCTTGGCTGGGTTGAGTGCTCTCTGGATAAGGATGTGTGTGTTGTTAGACCACTGGAGCACGTCGATGTTCTCGTTGCGGAGCTCTCTTACGATTCCGATGATACGTGAACCCTTTACTCCGATACAAGCTCCGATAGGGTCGATTCTCTCGTCGTATGACTCTACGGCAACCTTAGCGCGCTCGCCAGGGATGCGGACAACCTTCTTGATTGTGATAAGACCGTCAAAGATCTCAGGTACCTCCTGCTCGAAGAGCTTCTCAAGGAACTCTGGGCTTGTTCTTGAGAGAACGATGTATGGAGTTGTGTTGTTCTTCATCTCCACGCTCTTGATGATTGCGCGTACAGTGTCGTTCTTCTTGAAGTGCTCGCCAGGGATCTGCTCTGACTTAGGCAGTCTTAGCTCGTTTCCATCCTCGTCGAGGATAAGGACTTCCTTTGCCCATGTCTGGTAAACCTCACCTGTGAAGATCTCACCGATCTTGCCTACATACTTATTATAAAGGTTAGCCTTCTCAATGTCCATGATGCGGCCCTGAAGGTTCTGGCGGATGTTGAGGATACCGCGACGGCCGAACTCCTTGAGCTCGATCTTTCTTGCGAATGTCTCTCCGATCTCGTAATCATCGTCGAGAGCCGGATCATCGATAGCGATCTCTGTGTTAGGATCCTCTACCTCCTCTACAACCTCGCGGGTCCAGTAGATCTCGCAGTCTCCCTTGTCAGTGTTGATGATGATGTCGAAGTTGTCGGCTGATCCGAACTGCTTGATGATCTGTGTTCTGAACACATCCTCAAGCACACCCATCATTGTTGCTCTGTCGATGTTCTTCTGATTCTTGAACTCGGCAAAAGCGTCTTTAAGTTCAATCTTTTCCATTGTTATATCTTATTAGTTAAATTCCACGAAAGGTCTTACAGAGTTGACCTGATCCATTGTGAAGCGGTCTACGTGCTCAACAATCTCCTTTTTCTTCTTGCCCTCTACTGCCTCTTTCTGAGAGTACTTGAGGGTGATGCTTTCCTCGTCAGCCGCTTCAAGTACGGCTACCATCTTCTTTCCGCCTCTTAGCTGAACTTCCACTTTCTTGCCGACAGCCTTGAGGTACTGCCTGAGCACCTTGAACGGCTGGTCAAGTCCTGCTGATGTCACGGTAAGGGAGTAGTCCTCTGTTTCGCGATCAAATTTTGTTTCGAAGAATCTGCTGATTGCCACGCAGTCCTCAAGCTCTACTTTCCCCTCTTCTGATTCGATTGTAACCTCTACATCGTTGTCCTTGCTTACCGTAACTTCGATAATATAAAGGCCTCTTGCGACGATTTCGCTGTCAATAGCATCAATAATCTCTGATATTTTCATATATTTGTTGATGAGAGTGCATAAAATAAGGGGGCTGTCTGCCCCCTGAATCATTCTCACGCTGCAAATATATGAAGAAAATCGTTAAAAACCAAATATAACAGTATGGAATTCAAAGCAAAAGAGATAGCTCAGATTCTCGGTGGCACAGTTGAGGGAAACCCTGAAATCAAGGTTACCTCGTTTGCGCGCATAGAAAGCGGCAGACCTGGTGCGATCTCATTCTTCGCCAATCCTAAATACGAGCAGTATGTCTATACAAGCAAGGCTGAGATAATCATCGTTAACAAGACTTTCGAGCCAAAGGAGCCGGTAGCTGCGACAATGATCAGGGTTGATGACGCCTATGCTGCGGTAGCATCCCTTCTGGATTATGTCACAGCGCAGAAGCGCTCATACAGAAGGTACCGCGGATGTCGAAGCAGAGTGCGCTGGAGCGCAAAGGTAGGAAGCAAGGTGTATGTCGGAGACTTTGCTTATCTGGGTCATAAGGTCAAGGTTGGAGGATATACAAAGATATATGAGCATGTTTACGTGGGTGATAATGTCAGCATCGGCTCGCATTGTATCATCTATCCGGGTGTCCGTATCTATCCGGGCTGTGTCATCGGAGATAATGTGATCATCCATGCCAATGCGGTTATCGGATCTGATGGATTCGGCTTTGCTCCGCTTGAGGATGGCACATGGAAGAAGATCGAGCATACTGGAAACGTGATTATCGAGGATGATGTCGAGATTGGAGCCAATGTCTGTGTGGACAAGTCTCAGATGGGTTCGACTGTGATACGCAAGGGTACGAAGATTGATAATCTTTGCCAGATTGCGCATAATGTCGAGGTCGGACCGAATACTGTGATGGCAGCTCAAACCGGAATTGCAGGGTCTGCCAAGATCGGAGAACATTGTATCATAGCTGGCCAGGTCGGAATCGCCGGTCATATTTCTATAGCTGATAACACTACAATCGGAGCGCAGTCGGGTGTGCTGGGCACCATCAAGGAGGGTGGCAAGACATGGATGGGTTCTCCGGCCTTCCACCTGAGGGAATATCTGCGCAGTTATGCGGTCTTCAAAAGGGCTGGCAAATAGGAATATAGAAAATAATCACTATCTTTGCAGGCTAAAATCTTTAAAAGGTAGAAAAGGAAATGCAGTTTCAGCAGACGCTAAGTAAATACTATTCGTTCGAGGGGAAGGGACTCCACACAGGAAAGGTTGCAAAAATGATTGTAGGACCGGCTCCTGTGGACACTGGAATAGTATTCAGAAGGACTGATCTGGGTGAGGGTGTGCAGATTGAAGCGCTGGCTGAAAATGTTTCGAGTACAGCCCGCAGTACGACGATTTCCAAGGGAGAAGCCTCAGTTTCGACAATCGAACATATTCTTTCTGCGCTTACCGGCATGGGGGTTGATAACGCCTATATAGACATTGATAACGTTGAGGTGCCGATTCTTGATGGAAGTGCAAAGCCTTACATCGATGCAATCTGGAAGGATGGCTTTCAGGAGCAGGACCAGCCAAGACGATATATTGAGCTTAAGGAGACTGTGGAGATAGTTGACGAGGAGAAAGGGTCGCGTGTGCGCATAGAACCTGCCGAGGAGTTTTCATATGAGATCATGGTAGACTTCAATTCAAAGGTTCTTGGAGTGCAGAACGCTGAGTGGAATCCCGAAGTCCTGTATCCGGAGCAGATCGGAACGTGCAGGACATTCGTGTTCTTCCATGAGATCGAGTTCCTTTTCAATCATGGTCTTGTAAAGGGCGGAGATGTAGACAATGCGATTGTAATCGTGGAGTATCCTGTGACAAAGGAGCAGGTGGAGAATATGAGCAGACTTTTCAATATTCCGGCTCTGGAGGTTCGTGATGATGGATATCTCAGCAATCTTCAGCTCAGGTTTCCAAACGAGTGCGCAAGACATAAACTCCTTGACCTTATCGGTGACCTCAGGCTTTGCGGAGGATTCCTCAAGGCAAAGGTGACGGCAGAAAAGGCAGGACACGGTATTAATACAACAGCCGCCAAGGCAGTAAGAAATTCATTATAATATGGCAAATATTCATCCACTCGCAACAGTACACCCAAACGCTAAGTTGGGCGAGAACGTAGAGGTAGGACCTTATGCATATATCGAAGAGCATGTAGAGATCGGAGATGGTTCAAAGATCCTTCCACATGCAACGATCTTTAATTACGTCAAGATGGGAAAGAACTGTACGGTATTCCCAGGTGCAGTGATCGGAGCAGTCCCGCAGGACCTCAAGTTTGACGGCGAGATCACATACGTGGAGATCGGCGACAATGTTAATATACGTGAGTGTGCTACCATCAACCGTGGTACAAAGGCCAGCGGAAGGGGAGTGACCAGGATTGGAAACAATGTTCTTCTCATGTCATATACACATGTAGCTCATGACTGTACAGTAGGCAATAACTGTATTCTTGTAAGTTACGTGGGTATCGCCGGTGAGACTGATGTCGATGATTGGGCTACAATCGGCGGAAGCACCGTGGCACACCAGTTCTCAAGAATCGGAAAGCATGCTTTCGTCGGAGGAGGCTGCAAGATCAATAAGGACGTTCCACCATATGTCCTTTGCGGCCGTGACCCTCTTACATATGCTGGCGTAAACATCGTAGGACTTCGCAGAAGAGGATTCACATCAGACCAGATCCGTGGTATCAAGGATATGTATGACATCATCTACAATGCCGGTACAAACTTCTCTGATGCCCTCGCTAAGATTGAACTTGGCTTCCCGGAGTCAGAAGAAAGAGATACTATCATCAATTTCATCAGAAATTCGAAGAGGGGTATCATCAGGGGGCTGAATTCGGAGACAAAGGGCAACATCGACTAAGAAGTGGCCAAGCTTTTTTCAACAGCATATTTCCCTCCCGTATCTTATTTTGCGGCAATGGCGCAGGAGATGTCGGGACTGATAAGCAGACGCGGCGACGACAGTTCACTTGAACTGTCGCCGTCTGTCGTTTATATTGAGGCCTGTGAGAATTTTCAGAAGCAGTCTTACAGGAACCGATGCCGATTCTATGGCGCAGAAGGCGTGCAGACTCTGTCGTTTCCAATACTTCACGAGGGAGGAACGCATAAGATTCCGATATCAGAGATAAAGATCGACTATAAGACCCCATGGGTGCAGCAGCATGAAAGGGCTATTGTCTCCGCATATGGAATGTCTGCGTATTTCGATTATTATAAGGATGAACTGTTCGCTGTTCTGGAAAGCGGTCATGAGCGCCTTTTTGACCTGAATCTTGCTCTGATACGTTTCTTTATCGAGAAGACCGGCATCAAGGTTGATCTGCGTATGACGCAGGACTATGAGCGTGAGCCTGAGATGGAGGATCTCAGGGAGGCTATTCATCCAAAGCGTCCAAATGCGATCCTTTCTGAACTGGATCTGGAAAAGCCGTATTTCCAGGTCTTCGCCCCGAAATACGGCTTTCAGTCTGATCTGTCCATCATGGATCTCCTTTTTAATGAGGGTCCGGACAGTATATTGTTTCTTAAAAAGCTTTAGATCCCCGATCATGTCGGGGATGACGTTATCAGAATCTCCAACCTAAAGTCATCAGCACCTTCCAGTTGTTCTTTCTGTTGAGAATTTCCGGTGCAAAGTCTGCTACTTCGCCATTCTCGTAGAAGATGTAGTCGTTGTATGGCATGAAGTATTCTTCGGTTGTGAATGCATATCTGCATGCTATGTCGGCGAAGAATGATTTTCTGCTGATGAATCCAAGACCGAATGCTACATTCTGGCTGGCAGGCACGTCAATCTTATATCCATCTATGCTGTACTTCTCAGGTGAAGTGGTAAGACCGTATCCTGCTCTTACAGCAAGTCTGTCTATCGGTTTCACTTCTACGCCGGCCCTGAGCATGTGCGATGTGCCGAATACGCTCTTGATGTCGTTGTTGAGGTCAATGAAATAGTCTCTGCTGTCATCAAATCCGCTTCTCTTGAACTTCATGCTGCTGTAGTTGCACATCTCGTAGTCAATGCTGAACACGGCGAGTTTGCCGAGTGTATATGCTGCTCCGAGATTAGCTCTCCAAGGCTCACTGAACCTGTAGTAGTCTTCTCCCTCAGGGCTTTGGGCTGCAGCGTTGTGGCTGTTGTCGGTATATGTGGTTTCTCCACTCATATGCCAATACTCATTGACGGTTGTGGCTGTAGGAGTCTGGATTGCCGCTCCGATACGCACACCGTATCCCGGAGTCAGGATGAATCCGAACTTGCCATATACGCCGGAATTATTGCAACTGTATGAGTACTTATACTTCATGCTGTCGAAATATATTTTCTGGCCGTTGTCGAACTCGATTTCAAAGTCAGAAGGGTCTACGGCTACTTCCTTGAAATACTCGTCATATGAGTAGTTCATAGATGTTATGCCGAGGTTCGCTCCGATATAGAGAAAGTCGGAAATATTGAATCCCATATTGATGAGATAGTCGTTCTTTGATCCTCTCACGCGTCTTCCATAGGACTGGTCAAGCGGGCCTCCGAGCGATATCTCGGTCTGTCCCATGTTGTCAAATATGAGCTCGCTGGCTCCGACAAACTGGTTGTCATTTCCTCCGAATGTCGAAATCATGCCGCTTTGGTAACCTACTACATATTTCCATGGATCGTAATCGTATGCGTTGCTCATGTTGAGATTCGATCCGAGCAGTCCGACTGCCGTTGCATCGGCAGCCATGGCTCCCATGTATGAGGTTGTCGAGTTTCTGCCGGCAGCGAAAACGTCCTCGTTCCAGTTGTAGACCCTGTTCATAACGAATCCGAAGGTTACATTCTTAAGACCTGATGTTCTGCCGGTCTCCCAGTTGAATGTCATTCCGAGATTAGGAATCGCAAAGTGTGTGGCTGTGTTCTTGAACTGCTTTTCGAAGTAAGGAAGATAACCATCCGAGTATGGAGATACTCCCTGGGTTGTGTTTGACGAGATTGTCAATCCAGGGGTGATGGTGAATTGTGAGTAATTTGCCACTGCGCTTCCTGCAGGGTTGATTCCTATTGATCCAAGGTCGCCACCTAATGCGGTGAATGCGTTGCCCATCGCAATCGTTCTGGCTGTTCCCTCGTAGTTTCTCTCGCTGAAAAGCTGAGCGTCGTAGATGGTCTGTGCCTGCATCGACACCACAACGAGTGCCGACAATATTAAAAATGCAGTCTTTCTCATATCCTTTTCACTTTAATGTTCCTGTTATCTTCTTCCTGATGATGAGCCTCCGCTTCTGCTTGATCCACCGCTATAACTGCTCCTGCTTGAACTTGACGGAGTGTAGCTTGAACGGCTTGTCGGGCTTGAACTGCTGCTTCTGTATGTGGATCCGCTGTTTCTGTATGATTGTGAGCTTGATGACCTGTATATTGAACCACCTGTTGAAGCCTTCTCTGACACTGTTCCTGTGTTTGTCTTTGAGTTAACGGCCGGCCTGCGGTAGTTAACCTGTGAACCGGATGTCGGTTTTGATGCAGTGGCAGGCTTTGTAGCTGTGCTTGACTTTGAGGCGCTTACTCTGGTAGGTGTGGTTGCGGTAACTCTTGATACAGATGTCCTTGCAGGGGTTCTGCTTACTGTTGTATTGCCGCTTGACTGTGCTCGGGATGCAGAAGAAACACTTGAAGTCCTGCCTGTCCTGCTGGTTGTGGCGATGCCTCCTCTTGTCGATACTCTGCTTGTGAATACTCTGTCGCTTCCTGTGCTGTGTCGTGTTCCGTGCCAGTTATTGTCCTTTATGTGGATAGGGTGGTGATGATGTGGGTAGTATCCCCAGTAAGGGTCCCATCCTCCGTACCAACCGCAGTAGTGCGGGTGCATATATCCGTAATATGGATTGTACCATCCTCCGTACCATCCGCCATATCCGTAGTACCAAGGGTCATACCATCCGCCTACGTAGAAAGGATCGTACCAGCCATGGTATCTGTATGGGGTGTATGCCCATGAATTCCAATAGTATGGACTGCTGTACCATGGGTCGTAATGCCTGCTCCAGTACCATGAACTTCCTATGCTGTACGGATTGTAGTATGACCATGGATCAACGTTGTTCATCCAGTCGTATGGGTTGTATCCGACGTTGATGACTGTGCTGCCCTTCTGCTTGTCGTACCATATGCTGGCAGACATGTCATTAGGAATCATCACGGTATCCTTCTTTTCTCCGAAGAGATAGATTGTCGAGGCCTTGGTTCTCTCCACCAGAGCGTCTGTTTCTGACTTCGCCTCTTCTCTTTCAATCTTTGACCTGAAAGACGGACTGCTGCTGTAAATGCCGTCTTCGAACCTTGAAGAAGCGGATTGTTGAGCCATTGTTCCGCATGCAGTCATCAGGATGGCGGCTGCAATCATGAGCAATGAGTTCTTTTTCATAGTCTTTCTCCTTATTTATTTGTAATAATTTCGTATCTTCGCAACCGGTTTGATAATGCAATAACCGTACCTGTAGCGATAGTCGCACGGTTGCGCTTTCAAATACAATTATAGAGATAAAAACAATAAAAAACAAAATACAATGGCAAAAGAAGTAACCAAAAGGTCGGATAACTACTCACAGTGGTATGACAACCTCGTAGTAAAGGCGGACCTCGCAGAGCGTTCGGCAGTAAGAGGTTGCATGGTGATCAAGCCATACGGCTATGCAATCTGGGAGAAGATGCAGGCTGTGCTTGACAAGATGTTCAAGGAGACAGGACACGTAAACGCATATTTCCCATTGTTTATCCCTAAGTCGTTCCTCAGCCGTGAGGCGGAGCATGTAGAGGGATTCGCAAAGGAGTGTGCAGTGGTGACACACCACAGACTCATGGCTTCTCCAGACGGAAAGGGTGTTGTTGTCGACCCGTCTGCAAAGCTTGAGGAAGAGCTCATCGTAAGACCGACTTCTGAGACTATCATCTGGAATACATATAAGAACTGGATCACATCGTGGAGGGATCTCCCTATTCTCTGCAACCAGTGGGCGAACGTGGTCCGTTGGGAGATGCGTACACGTCTTTTCCTCCGTACCGCTGAGTTCCTCTGGCAGGAGGGTCATACCGCTCACGCTACCCGTCAGGAGGCTGAAGAGGAGACAATGAAGATGGTGAACGTGTACGCTGACTTTGCACGTAACTACATGGGCGTTCCTGTAGTCGTGGGACACAAGAGCCCTAACGAGCGTTTCGCAGGTGCTCTCGACACAATGACTATCGAGGCTCTCATGCAGGACGGAAAGGCCCTCCAGGCAGGTACGTCACACTTCCTCGGACAGAACTTCGCAAAGGCGTTCGATGTGACATTCACAAACAAGGAAGGTCAGCAGGAGCTTGTATGGGCAACTTCATGGGGTGTGTCGACACGTCTTATGGGTGCTCTGATCATGGCTCATGGTGATGATAACGGACTCGTTCTTCCTCCGAAGCTTGCTCCTATCCAGGTTGTGATGGTTCCTATCACAGGCAAGGATGAGGCAGTGAACAATGCTATCCTCGACAAGATGTACGCATTCAAGAAGGAACTTGAGGCTAAAGGCATCAGCGTGAAGATCGATAACCGTGACACGCTCCGTCCTGGCTTCAAGTTCGCTGAGTGGGAGCTCAAGGGTGTTCCTGTACGTCTTGCAATGGGAGCGCGCGACCTTGAGAACGGTACAGTCGAGCTTGCTCGACGTGACACTTGCGAGAAGGCATTGCACTCTCAGGAGGGCGTTGCAGACGTTATCGCTGCGCTTCTTGACGATATCCAGGCTAATATCTATGCAAAGGCTCTCAAGTTCCGTGACGACAGCATCCGCAAGGTTGACACATGGGAGGAGTTCAAGGAGGAGATCACAAAGGGTGGCTTCCTTCTCTGCCACTGGGACGGCACTCCTGAGACTGAGGAGAAGATCAAGGAGGAGACAAAGGCAACTATCCGCTGTATCCCTGTTGACAGCGCAGTGTGCGTAGAGGAAGGCAAGTGCATCTACTCAGGCAAGCCTTCAAGTCAGAGAGTTCTTTTTGCAATTTCTTATTAACAACGTCATCCCCGACACAACAACGTCATCCCCGACACAACAACGTCATCCCCGACACAACAACGTCATCCCCGACCTGATCGGGGATCTAAACCATAAACATTATGAAAAAGTTATTCGTTGTAATATCAGCAGCACTCCTTTCAATGGGTGCATATGCGCAGGATGCGCAGCAGGCAGCAGCCGCAGCAGCGGCAGCAATGGATCAGGCTCCGAAAGCTGAGGTAAAGGTGGAGAAGCCTAAGTATTGGGAAGAGTCCCTCAAGACAAACGTGACCCTCGGACAGACAAGCCTTACAAACTGGGCAGCCGGTGGTGACAATACTGTATCCCTCGCTGCATATATCGATGGAAACGCTAACTGGAAGAAGGGTGACATGTTCTGGAACAACCGTCTCCAGCTCGACTATGGATTCCTTTGGGCATCATCTAAGCCTATCGTACAGAAGAGCACTGACCGTATCTACCTTGAGAGCAAGTGGGGATATAAGGCTCCTTCTACAAAGTATCTTTATTTCTCGGCAAACTACGACTTCAAGTCTCAGTTCACTACAGGATATGACTACAAGACTCCAACCGTGGAAGGCCTTGAGGGTATGGACCGCAAGGATCAGGTGACTCATTGGAAGGATGCACGAGTTCTCAAGTCAGGTTTCCTTGCTCCGGCATATACAAATCTCGCGCTCGGTATTGACTTCGTGCCTACAAAGTGGTTCTCGCTCAACTTCGCACCTCTCACAGGTGACTTGGTTATCGTGAACAACGAGGCACTCAGAGGCAGCTACAGCATGCCTTTGAAGAAGGAATATGAAGGTCTCGCAGAGGGTGTTCCGACTGATGGTTCACAGTTCAGCAGCGTAAGATTCGGATTCGGTGCCCAGCTCAAGATGGACGCTAAGGTCAACATCAACGACAACTTCTCATACAGCACTCAGGTGGTGCTCTTCGCAAACTACCTCGATATCAAGCATTGCCCTCGTATCAACTGGGATAACCGTATCGACTGGAAGCTTGCAAAGTACTTCTCTTTCACAGTTACTACAAACCTTATCTACGACGATACAATCTTGATTGCTGATAAGAACGGTGAGAATCCTAAGGCTCGCGTTCAGTTCAAGGAGTCAATGGCGTTCGGATTCACATACACAATCGCTAACAAGAAGTAATGCTTAACCGCTTCAAGCATATTGTAGAAGAAATGAGGGGGCTGATCGATGATTCACGGTCAGCCTCTTTTCTCTTGGCTGTCAGCGGTGGAGTGGACTCGATGTGTCTTGCCGACATGTGGGTCCGCTGTTTTGGTGCAGAGACCTGCTCTCTGGCCCATTGCAACTTCAATCTCAGGGGAGAGGATAGCGATGGGGATGAGACTTTGGTGACAGATTGGGCCAAGGCAAATGGTGTCAGGCTTCATAAAGTGTCATTTGATACTCTGCAGTACGCCTCGGAGAATGGGGTGAGCATTGAGATGGCAGCGCGTGAGCTGCGCTACAGGTGGTTTGGAGAACTTTGTCTGGAACATGGATACAAGGCGGTAGTTGTTGCCCACCATGCTGACGACAATGCGGAGACTATGGTTCTGAACATGGTCCGTGGAACCGGTCTGAAGGGACTTTCGGGTATGAAACCTGTCTCTCCGCTTCCTCTGTCACGTCATTGCGAGGAGCGAAGTCCCTTACGTCATTGCGAGGAGCGAAGTCCCTTACGTCATTGCGAGGAGCGAAGCGACGTGGCAATCCTTCGTCCCCTCCTTACCTTCACCCGCAAGCAGATAGAAGGTCACGCCTTCGCATGGAAAGTTCCGTATCGTGAGGACAAGACAAATGCATCCGTAGAGTATAGGCGCAACAGCATCCGTCATGAGGTGTTTCCGCTGTTTGAGCGCATGAACCCTTCGTATGTACGTACTTTCAATCGTGAGATGGCCTACTTCAAGGATGCATCGGACATTGTGGAGGACTGGTGCCGTGCGCATGTAGCGATGGTTGTTGATGATACCTCCCATGTTTGTGTATCCATCTCATCATTGCTCTCCATTCCGCAGTGGCGATACCTATTATATTATATATTGGAACCGTACGGCTTCAATTCAGCGACATTGGAGTCGCTTGAGTCCCTGCTGATGTCAGACCGTACAGTATCGGGAAAACGTTTCGAGTCCGAGGATTATGTCCTGCTGACAGAAAGGGATACTCTCGAGATCTATCGGAAGACAGATGAAAGCCTCCTCGCCGATTTGTCCGAAGAGCCGTTCATGGTGGCAAGGATTCCTGGAATCTACCATGTCAACGGAACCCGCATAGTCGTGGAAACCCTTACATGGACACCAGATATGTCCCCGAAGCAGCCGGAAGGCTCTGTGATCCTGGATGCTGCCAAACTCAGATTTCCATTTGTGCTCCGTAAATGGCGTTCCGGTGATTGGATGATTCCTCTCGGAATGAAGGGTAAGAAGAAGATCAGCGACCTTTTCACTGACCTGAAATATAGCCATATGCAGAAGGAGCGTGCCGTCATTCTTGTAGATATGACAGAGAATCTTGCAGAACAGCAACATGTTGCCGGAGTAGCAGGTGTCAGGATCGATGACAGTTACAAGGTGACCGATAGCACAGAAACAATAATAAGAATAACCATATCATGAAACATTTCTCATGCATCATTCTGTCGGCTCTCGTGCTTTTGACAGGATGTAACTCACATTTCATTTCTGATGAAACCTTCCGCCAGGGAGTGCTTGAAGACCTTTCCGCAAGGTCTGAGATTCTGGCCGCAGCCGGGGTTGACCTGGAAGCGATGGACGTCAGGCAGCAGGAAAAGGAGGCGTTGGAGTTTCTTTATGCATATATGCCCCTGGGCGATATCGTGAACCTGGAGCCTTCGTACTACCTTGACCATTACAGACTGATGCGCAAGGCTCTCAAGGAAATGCCGTGGGGTAAGTCAGTTCCCGAACGCGAGATGCGCCACTTCGTGCTTCCTGTGCGTGTGAACAATGAGAATCTCGACTCTGCGCGCTATGTATTCTACGAAGAACTGGCTCCTCGTATCAAAGGCATGAGCATGAAGGATGCGGTTCTTGAAGTGAACCATTGGTGTCATGAGAAAGCTGTGTACATGCCTTCAGACCGCCGTACAAGTTCTCCGCTAGCGACTATCAAGACTGCATATGGCCGCTGCGGTGAGGAATCTACTCTCCTTGTCGCGGCACTCAGGTCGGTTGGTATCCCTGCACGTCAGGTATATACTCCAAGGTGGGCTCATACAGACAGCAACCACGCCTGGGTTGAGGCATGGGTGGATGGAGACTGGTATTTCCTTGGTGCATGTGAGCCGGAACCTGTACTCAATCTCGGTTGGTTCAATGCTCCTGCAAGCCGTGGAATGCTGATGCATACCAATGTGTTCGGAAAATACAACGGACCGGAGGAGATTGTGAGGGAAACAGCTCTTTACACTGAAATCAATGTTATTGAACATTATGCCCCTGAGTCGGCTGCGCTTCAGGTCACTGTCGTTGATAAGGCTGGTCAGCCAGTGGAGGGTGCAAAGGTTACATTCAAGATATATAACTACTCGGAGTTCAATAGCGTCGCATATAAGCTTACTGATGCGGAGGGCAGGACATCGCTTACTGCCGGCCTTGGTGATATGATGATTCATGTGTCAAAGGGCGGCCGCTTCGGTTTCAGGAAGGTTACATATGGCAAGGAGAGTGAAGTGACGATTGCCCTTGATTATGAGAAGGGCTCTGATATCGCTCACATCGATATGGAGGTTGTTCCACCTGTTGAGAATGCGCAGCTTCCTGACGTGACAGATGAGCAGAGAGCGGAGAATACACGTCGCATGGAGTATGAGGATTCACTAAGAAATGCTTATGTGGCTACATTCTATACTGCTCAGACAGGTTTGGAATATGCGAAGACATTTGAGAAGAAGCATTTCCCTGATCAGGATCAGCGCATTGCCGACATTCTCGTGGCTTCAAGAGGTAACCATACGGAAATCACCGCTTTTCTTCATGAGGCAGATGAGAAGGGTGTTCTCGTTCATGCATATCAGCTTCTGGAGACATTGGCGCAGAAGGATCTTCGCGATACTCCTAAGTCTGTTCTTGATGATCATCTCTATTTTGATGCTGATGGGTCACTCGACCACGTTGTTTGTCCAAGAGTTGATACTGAACTTCTCAGGCCTTACCGTGAATATTTCAAGACAAATATTCCGGCTTCTTTAGCTGATACAGTTGTCAATAATACCGCACTTTTCGTGAAGTGGTGTAAGGAGAATCTTACAATGCACGATGGAATCAGTCTGAGATATGTGCAGCTTGATCCTAAGAGGGTCTGGGAAACACGACTCGCTGACAAGGGGTCACGTGAGATCTTCTTTGTGGCAGTGTGTCGCAGCTTCAATGTTGAGGCATGGATGGATCCTGTTACAAGAGTTGTAAAGTACAAGGGCGCTGACGGTCTTGTATATGATGTTGACTTCGACGCTGTTGAGCAGATTGTTGCTCCAAAGGGTAAGCTGAAGCTGACATACAATGAGATACCTCTTCTTGATGATCCTAAATATGAAGTGCATTTCAGTATCTCGAAATATGTGGACGGTGAGTTCCAGCTCCAGAACTATGACGGTTCATGGGCACAGCTGTTCCGCCAGCCAAGAGAGATGGATTGTGGATATTATATGCTTGTCAGCGGTTCAAGAATGTCTGGCGGAAATGTCTTTGCCGATATCGAATACTTTACAATCGAAGAGGGCGAGACAACAGTCAAGGAACTCGTCATGCGTGACATCGCGGATCAGATCCGTGTCATCGGAAGCTTCGACTCAGAGATGAAGTATATGTCGGTGACACCGGGTGACGCAGAGGCAAGGGTAGGGAAATCTGTCCTTGAGACAACTGGGCGTGGATACTTTGCCGTAGCTCTCGTAGATTATGGCACTGAACCTACAAACCATGCATTCATGGATATTTCAGCAGTGAAGAATGAGCTTGGAGCATGGGGAAGACCTATCCTTGTGATCTTTGCAACTGAGGATGACTACAGAAAGTTCAGGGCTCAAGACTTTGATCTCCCATCTACGGTTCATTTCGGAATCGACCTGAACGGACAGATGAGAGATATGATTGCAACTGAGATGAAACTGACAAAGGGTGGCCGTCTGCCTCTTATTGTCATGGCTGATACATTCAACCGAGTGGTGTTCTTCTCTCAGGGTTATAATATCGGACTTGGCGAGAGCCTTGTCAAGACTTCAAAGGCGCTATAGTGGCTGCGACTCTGCGGGCCGTTGTCTGAACGGTTCCGTAAGGGTCTTCTTCACTTCCCATGGCAACTTCAGGGTTGCGGAATATCATACCGCTTTCTACAGACTCTCTGGCAGAGAAATGAAACTCTCTCGCGCCGGAGAGTCTTGCTATTTCAGCTATATTGCTTTCCTTTACACCGCAGCCAGGCATGATGATGATCCTGTCTCCAGCTTTTTCTACCAGCTGAGCCAGAAGGGAAGTGCCTTCAAGGGCTGTTGGCCGGCATCCTGATGTGAGGATACGTGCGCATCCTAACTCTATGATGTCTTCAAGTGCCTTGAATGGGTCAACGGAGTGGTCAAATGCCCTATGGAATGTCACTGGAGTATCTCCCGCCGCTTCCATAAGCGGTTTCATTGCTTCCTTGTCCACATTTCCGTCCGGACAAAGACATCCGAACACGAGACCGTCCGCTCCGAGCTCCTTGGCAACCTTGATGTCATAGAGCATTTCATTTAGTTCTTCCTGGCTATAGAGGAAGTCTCCGCCTCGAGGTCTGATGATGACATTGAGGGCGATGCTTATGCTCTCCCTTGCGCTTTTGATCATTCCATAAGAAGGGGTGGTGCCTCCTTCCGGAATACCGGCGCAAAGCTCCACCCTATCAGCTCCGCCTTCCTGTGCCGCTTTGCAGCTTGCCACGGAATTGGCGCATATTTCAAATCTGTACATTATCTTACGATGATTTCGTATGGTATTCTGGCATATACCTTTCCAGCCTGTGAGGCATCCCAGCCACGGAATGCCTGCTCGATGCTTTCGAGCGGTGTACCTGCAAATGCTGACTGGCCACCCAATGACTCAAGAAGCATTTCAAGGGTTGTCAGAGGCTTAGGGTACGCCGCAATCTGTACGTCGCTCACTGATGTTACGCCTTCAATTGACATTGCTGCATATTCGATTGCGTCCTCAAGAGTTCCGATCTGGTCAACCAGGCCGATTTCCAATGCTTCGGCTCCTGTCCATACTCGTCCCTGAGCTATGGCGTCAACATCCTCGACGGTCATGTCGCGTCCCTCTGCTACGATGCTTGTGAATTTAGTGTAGATTCTTTCAACCGATGCCTGCATGTATGCCTCCTCCTTAGGAGTGAGTGCGCGTATCATGCTGAGCATATCTGCGTGATCGTTTGATTTTACTGGAGTGACTGTAACATGAAGCTTATTCTTGATTGTTCCACCAAAATCCGGAATCATGCTGAATACTCCGATAGAACCTGTGAGGGTAGTGGCGTTGGCAAAGATATAGTCACAGTTGGCTGAGATCCAGTATCCACCAGAAGCGGCATAGTCACCATATGAGGCTATAACCGGAACCTTCTCTCTAAGCAGATCAAGCTCGGCTTTGATCTTCTCGGATGCCATTACGCTTCCTCCTGGAGAGTTAACTCGAAGAACTACAGCCTTTACGTCCTTATCAGCTCTCACATCAGCGATTATCTTCGCGAACCTGTCGCCGGCTACACCTTCTTTTTCGTTACCGTCCACGATGTTTCCTTCGGCATAGATGACCGCGATCTTGCTTGCCGCTTTGACGTCAGGGACATCCTTGATCTTAGCGTAATCTGCGAGTGATATGTTCTTTACATTCTTATAATTGTCCGTTACGTAGAGGTCTGCAAGCTTCTGCTGGAGTTCCTCGCGGCTGAGGAGCTCGTCCACGAGACCCTTTTCAAGGAAGTCTGAAGGGAAGTTCAGCTCAAGGTTGTTCAACATTGCATTGAGTTCATCTGCAGTGAGGTCGCGCGACTGAGCAATCTGTGTTGACCAGCTCTCCCACATGGAGTTGACCATAGCCTCGTTCTGCTCTAAATTCTCCTTGCTGGAAGAATTTCTGACGAACATTTCTCCTGCCGACTTGTATTTGCCGTGGCGGATAAGCTGTACATTTACTCCGAGCTTCTCAAGTGCGTCCTTGAGGAAGATCTGTTGTGAGGCCATTCCAAAGAACATATTCATGCCACCGTCGTGTCTTGTCATGTAAACCTTGTCAGAGACAGAAGCTAGATAATATCCTGCATTGGTCGGATTTTCAATGTATGAAACGATAGCCTTTCCGCTATCACGGAAATTCTTCAGTGCAGTCCTGAATTCTTCGATCTGTGCCTGTCCTCCTGAAACGCCATCCGGTTTCATGTAAATATAGCGGATAGCAGGATCCTGCGCTGCGGCGTTGATTGCGTTGATTGCGCTGTATATGCCGACAGGAGTGATTTCAGTGCCGCTCTGAAGCATAGCCAAAGGGTCAGCCTCTGATGTCTGCTCTGTAAGCATCAGGTTTGTGAAGTCAATCTGCAGCACAGCTTCTTTAGGCATTATCGGTGTAGTCTCACCGGCTGCAGCAATCGCTCCGATCATTCCGACAAAAAGAAACGTTGCGACAAATCCGAACAGGAACAGTCCTGTTATTGTCGCCAAGGTCATCTTTATAAAATCTTTCATATCTTGTGTTTTTGATTATACGATTGGATACATTATCCTCAAAGTTACTACAAAAATCCGACAAAACCATCGTTAACCCCGTCGTGTCTATACTCTTATGCAGTCCGGTGCGCCAAAATCTTTCGTTTCCTTGCCGCACCGGTGTCTAAAAAGGTGCTTTACTGCACGAAACCGTGACCGGTGCGCCATGTGTTGCCGGAAACTTGTCGCACCGCTCCAGATTGCACTGATAGTTGCTAGTCCTTCATGACGAGACATCTTCTGATCTGTTCCTTTCCTGCATGAAATCGCCTATATAGAAGTTCGGCTATCTCCAGTTTCTCTCTTGGGCTCAGGTGATAGACAGATGGCTTGTCATATTGTCGCACAATCTCCTTGTCAATTATCCTGCATAGATCTAAGTCAGACAGTTTTCTGTAATCAGATCTGCCGTGTTCGAAGGCGAGCATCTCGTCGATGTTATGCAGCTTCACTCCGTTTTCGATGTCTCCTATTGTTATAGGTGGTATACCGTTATTATCATTGTTCTGTTCCTTTATCCATTCCTCGCTTGTCTTTCTGCACATGTGGTAGTCGAATGCTCGTGGAGTAACGAACAGATTTTCAACTTGCGGTATATCCAGAACGCTGCTTCGGACGAATAATCCACTTTTGTCCATCTTATAGGTGTCGGGATATTCGGCTCGTTTTCCAATATGTCGGTAAAATGATTTTCGAGGCAGCAAGTCTTCGTTTTCCGGTTTTCCCATTGAAGACCTGAATATGTGATTTGCTGTAGAGTGAGGGTAAGCGTATGGGATAGGAACTATACCGTGATGGACTGCATTTCTTAGCGTGTATATCGCAGCCGTCTGTTTGTGATAAAATCCAACTGCTTCAATCTGGAAGTGTTGTTGCTCACCTACTCTTCCATGCTTTTGGTACTTGTGATTAAAGTACTTAGAGTATGGCATCCTCATGTTGTAGATCAGTCCTTTCGGGTCTTCGGTTTCTGCCATCATGTGGCAGTGAGTCGTCATAAAGGTTTCGACTAGTCCGGTTGATCCGGTCTTGTATAAGGCTAATGCAAAACAGTTGAAGCCTCTGTTCAGGTCTTCCTGGTCACGGAATATGACCTCGTCATCTGCAGATATGCAGAGGTGGTAAGTCTTTTTCATTACATTGTATCTTTTACACGTTCTTTCGCTGCTTCCATTCTGCACGTCTCTCTCGAAATGCATGAAACTCATCGGCAAATCTATGAAATTAATGCGAACTTTCTAACGCGAATGAAGCGGTGCGCCAAGAAATCGTGAAATCATGTCGCACCTGTCCAGAAAAATGGGCACGAAGATTCAAAATCGTGACCGGTGCGCCATGTGTTGCTGGAAACTTGTCGCACCGCTTTTAGGGATGAATTCCCGATATTTGGATGGGTCTGTCTCCTCTGGGCACCCTGTGTCCCCTGTGTTCCCTGTGTTCCCTGTTGGATGGGAGAGGAGGGCTGTGTTGGATAGGCGTGTGGTGCTATGCTGGATGGGTGGTGATACCGTGCTGATGAGCCTGTTTCTAGTATCTGTCTGATAGTCAATGTCATGTTGAAATGTCCTGCATGGCATGAAAGGCAGGACATTTGCATAACTCGTTGATGTATAGTGTGTTTGTTGTAACGCGCGATTTGTGGTTCTCAGTTTTAATTTATACCTTTGCAGGTTGTATGAGGAAAATGTTCGTCAAATACATGTCTGCACTGCTTGTCGTGTGGTACTCATTGAGTATCATAGGATTTGATGTGCATTCATGCAAGAGCACGGGCGAGGTTTTCGTGGCTTCGCTGGCTGGTGGCATATCGTGTGAGGACGTACATCCGGAACATTCATGCAGGGCTCATGGAAGCTGCTGCGGACATGATATGACCACATGCTGCGAGCACGAGACCAAGTCATGTTCGGACCATCAGGCAGCAAGCCAGGTGGGTAAGTCAGACTGCTGCAGCAACGACCTCCAGGTCCTTGAGCTTACCGGAGTGTATGCTTCATATGAGCGCATTACAGACAATGACCTTGCGGACGAATATGTCCTTAATGTAGACCTCTTCGCGGAAATGACCATTCCTGCGCTACAGAGGCCGCTTCTTATGTATTTGAAACACCCTGATCCAGGGGTCGTCATGCATGACCGACAGGCATTCTTCAGTATCTGGCGAGTATGATTTTTCAGGAATTTGATTCAATCAAGTTCCAAGTATATTGTGTGTATATCTGAAAAATCATAAAACCAAATCGAATGAAATCAAGAATATTTATATCAATCCTTGCTGCCATCATGTCAATGGCAGCCGCTGCTGCGCAGGTTGTAGACAAGCATGGTCATGTGGTTGACACAACCGACATCTATGCCGAGCGTTCCGACAGTCTGGATGCTGCCGTGTTTACATCTTCAGCGCAGGGAAACTATATTTCACGTTTCAAGGATGTCCGCACTGAAGTCATTTCAGCGGCAGGACTCTGCAAGATGGCATGCTGCAACCTTGCAGAGAGCTTTGAGAATTCAGCCAGCGTGACAGTCGGTTACTCAGATGCAGTTACAGGTGCACGCCAGATCCGTCTCCTCGGTCTGTCAGGAGTCTATACACAGATGCTTGACGAGACACGCCCTGTAATGCGTGGCCTCTCTGCTCCTTTCGGACTTTCATATGTTCCTGGCCAGTGGCTTGAGAGCATCCAGATCGCGAAGGGCTCTTCTTCCGTAATCAACGGAGTAGAGTGTATGACAGGTCAGATCAACATGGAGCACAGAAAGCCTACAGACGAGAAACCTCTCTTCCTGAATGCTGCCGTCATGAGCGACACCAAGATGGACCTCAATGTTGCGTCATCTCTCCAGATGGGCTATAAGTGGAGCACAGTCCTTCTTGGACATGTTTCAGGCAACATCAAGCCTCATGACTCAAATCAGGACGGCTTCCTTGACGAGCCTAAGATGCTTCAGTTCAATGTGGCCAACAGATGGCTCTACATGGCAGATAACGGAACTCAGGTGCGTTTCGGCGTCAGGGCTATCCAGGACAATCGTCATGGAGGTCAGATAGGAGTCGAGAATCCGTGGGTGTCGGATATCCTTAACCGTTCGCTCAACGGATACCTCAAGGTTGGAGTTCCATTGAATGAGGAGAATACCCAGAACATAGCACTCGTGGCAGATTACAGCTATCAGGATATGGACTCGTATTTTGGTGCGACCAAGTACATCGCCGGCCAGCACTCTGCATTTGCAAACCTCCTTTATCAGAATGTGATCAATGAGTCTCACAGATTCACTCTCGGTCTCAACGGTACATTCGACAGATACAATGAGGATTTCACAAGGACAGTATTTGCGGGTACAACAGAAAAGAACGGAATTACCGATCTGGCAAACGCCGGAGTGTTCGGAGAGTATACTTTCAACTCAGGTGAGAAGTTCTCTGCAATCGCAGGTCTGCGTGGTGACTGGTTCTACAACCAGGGCTTCAAGGTATCTCCACGTGTCACATTGAAGTACATGCCTGTGGACGAGATTGTCATCCGTGCCAATGGAGGTCGCGGTCTGAGATATTCTACGCCGCTTGTCGACAATATCGGTGTATTCTCAACCAGCAAGGAGTTCCTTGGTGCATACAACGAGCATATCCTTGAGGATGCATGGACATTCGGAGGAAACTTTACATACTATATTCCGGTAGGAGCGACATCGAACACGTATGTGAGTTTTGACTACTTCCGTACTCAGTTCGCACAGCAGATGGTTGTTGATTATGGGCAGACCCAGATCGACTTCTATGCTCTCGACGGGAGAACATCATTCACAGACAACTATCAGCTTGACTTCTCAATTGATCCTGTCGAACGCTTCAATATCACTGCGACCTTCCGCTATACAAATGCAAAGCAGGAGTTCAAGGGAAGCAAAGCTCCGGTCGAGAAGCCTATGACAAGCCGTTTCAAGGGTGTACTCAATCTGCAGTACGCCACGAACCTAAACAAATGGATATTTGATTTCACAGCTTCTTTGAATGGCTCATGCAAGGTGTATGACTTTATGAACATGATCAATGAGGATGGATCAATGACAGTTTCGCCGATGGAAGGTGTGGCACGTATGTACAAGAACGGCCGCACACCTGTCTATCCAATGTTATATGCGCAGGTGACACGTCGTTTCAAGGGATGGGATGTGTACGTAGGTGCGGAGAACCTTACAAACTACACTCAGAAGAATCCTATCATCGGAGCATCAAACCCAGCTCAGCCGAAATTCGATGCCAGCTGCATCTGGGGCCCTCTAATGGGCATCAAGGCCCACGTCGGCTTCCGTTTTACCCTTTGGAAAAAAGCCTGAACCACCATCTTCAACCAACATCAAACATATTTCTGCACACCCTCCCCATCAACACTAGAGTAAACAAACATCAAACAGAAAACAAAACTTTTGAAAATATGAAAAAGACACTGATCATTATCATTACAGCCCTGATGGCATTCTCTGTTTCGCTGTCAGCCGGTCCAAAGAAGAAAACAGAACTTAAGGAGGTGACCTTCAGCGTACACCTTCACTGCCAGAACTGCGTGAACAAGGTTCAGGAGAATATTGCATTTGAGAAGGGTGTCAAGGATCTTAAGGTTTCTCTGCAGAATCAGACCGTTTTTGTAAAGTATGACGCTGCAAAGACATCGGAGGCTACCCTCAAGGCAGCAATCGAGAAACTCGGCTATCCTGTTGCAGGAGTTGTAGAGCCGGGTCATGAGAACTGCGGTCATAACCATGCTCATTAATATGCGTAATCTGTCAAAGATATTCATATGCACCTTTGCTGTTGCAGTAGCTCTATTGTCCTGCAGCAAAGAGCAGGCAGATGCTCCTTTCATGCTCTTTGAAGTTCATGGAAAGGTGATGGATGTTGATGGAAACCCTCTGGAAGGCATCAATGTGATTTCCGGACAGGCTGATGTCCAGACAACCAACCATAATGGTGACTTTATGTTTTATGGCAGATCGGTGCCGTCCTCCCATGTCCTCCTGACATTTGAAGATAAGGATGGTGACAAGAACGGAGGCGACTTTGTTAACCAGACGGTGGAGATATCTCTCAATCAGAAGACTCCAGGTACAAGCGGCAATTACAAAGGAACTTTCTTTGCCGGCGATGTGGAGGTCTTTATGGTGGGCAGGAAACTGGAAATGGATACAGACTCGCTGCTTAATCTCTCAGGGATACAGGGATTAATGCGATAAGATAGCCTATGATGGCGACTCCTGCTGAAGTGAGCAGGATGTCAAGCCACGAAAGGATTATAGGATATGCCTGGACAGAGAACTGTCCGGGCATTTTTATGAATCCGAAGTGCTGCTGGAGCAACGCGAATCCTATACCGATAATCAATCCCGCGGCAAGTCCGGCAAGCGATATCATCCAGCCTTCCAGTACAAAGATTCTTCTTATGAGGCTTTCCTGTGCACCAAGGCTTTTCAGTGTTGCGATATCGTCTTTCTTTTCTATGATGAGCATTGTAAGGCTACCGAAGATGTTGAATGCGATGATGATAATAATGAAGATCAGAATCATGTAGATTGCAGCTTTCTCATATTTCATCATCTTGTAGAGTGATTCGTTCTGTTCGAAGCGGTCCTTGACCTTGAATCCATCTCCCAGTCTTGCCTGGATTTCCTTCTTCAGTTTTTTGGTGTCCTTCTCTGAGGTTGCGTCCATTAGTCTCAGCTCTACTGCTGAAACCTCATCATCGTATTCGAGAAGTTCACGCATCTGCTCAATCGGGAGTATCATCAGCTTGTTGTCAATCTCCGAATTGACACTGAAGATACCTGACGGCCATACCTTTATGAATTCTACTGAAGCCATCGGATTGGACATGGATATCTTCCTTGTCCTTGAAGGGAAATAGACCTCGATGCCACGCAGAAATCTTGGATTCATGTCCATTTCATACGCAAGGCCTGCTCCAACGCAAGCAAGTGGCACGTCGCCTTTGTGGAGTTTGAACTCTCCGTCCATCATGTGACTCTTCAAAGGACTTTCCTCTTCGTAAATCCAGTCAACGCCACGTGCCTGGGCGAGTCCCTGTTTGCCGTCATAGCTGATGAACACATCCTCCTGCAGTATGCTGCACATGTTCTTTATTGCTTCCTGGTCATATATCCAGTCGAAAGCCTCGTCGTCCGGAGTGAAGACCTTACCGGTTGCAGGGGTTATCAAAAGATCAGGTTCGACGTTACTCATCATTGATCTGATGAGAGCGTCGAACCCATTATAAACCGATAGTATTATGATGAGAGCGGCTGTTCCGATAGCCATGCCGACTGCGCTTATCGCAGAGATGATGTTGATCACATTGTGTGACTTCTTTGCGATAAGGTATCTTCCTGCTATGTATGCCGCTAATCTCATACAATACGTCATTGCGAGGTCCGTAGGACCGTGGCAATCTACTTCTTGAGAAGTTCCTCGATATGCTCGACATAATCAAGTGAACTGTCGAGGTAGAAGATGATCTCCGGAACAATGCGCAGCTGCTTGCCCATCTTGCTTCCGAGTTCGCCTCGGAGAGCCTTTCCGTTCTCTTCAAGCGTGCCCATCACGGTCTCGGCCTTCTCTGAGGGGAATACGCTGACATAGACCTTCGCAACAGAAAGGTCCGGACTTACCTTTACACCGCTCACTGACACGAGTGCGCCTCCGAAGGCAGCCATGCCCTTGCTGCGGATGATCTCAGCCATCACCTTCTGTATTTCCTTGGCAACCTTCAGCTGCCTTGTGCTTTCACCTGTTTTCTCCATAGCGTTTACCTTTTAAACTCTATTTTAAAATAGCATTGTTGTTGTTTTGAAAACCATGGCCGCCCGTGGCCTTGTGAACGGGAGGGGCCCACGTAGTGGGAGGGATTTAGTTTTCAAAACAATAACCTTGCTTTATGCTATTTTAATAATAAAATAGTTCTTCTTACCCTTCTGGGCGAGGATATACTTGCCATTGATGAACGACTCGCTGCCGATCTGAGCGTTGATGTCAGCAACCTTCTCCTTGTTGATGCTTACGCCGTTAGCCTGGATCATCTTGCGGCACTCTCCCTTAGATGGGAATACCTGTGACTCACCTGCAAGAAGGTCGATGATGCCGAGAGGGAACTTCTCTGCAGCAACCTCAAATGTAGGCACGCCGTCGAACACTGCGAGGAATGTCTTCTCGTCAAGGTTCATGAGGGCATCCTTTGTTGCGTTGCCGAAGAGCATCTGTGAAGCTGCAACAGCATTCTCGTACTCAGCTGCACCATGTACCATAGTGGTAACCTCCTTTGCAAGGAGCTTCTGGAGTTCACGACGCTCCGGGGCCTCTGAGTGCTGTGCGATGGCTGCGTCGATCTCGTCCTTGGTAAGCATTGTGAAGATCTTGATGTACTTCTCTGCATCAGAGTCCGATACGTTGAGCCAGAATTGGTAGAACTGATACGGAGAAGTGCGCTCTGGGTCAAGCCAGATGTTACCCTTCTCAGTCTTGCCGAACTTACCTCCGTCAGCCTTTGTGATGAGCGGACATGTAAGTGCGAAAGCCTCCTTGCCGAGGATGCGGCGGATGAGCTCAGAACCTGTGGTAATGTTTCCCCACTGGTCAGCACCACCCATCTGGAGTGTACATCCCATGTGCTCGTAGAGATAGAGGAAGTCGTATCCCTGAAGGAGCTGGTATGTGAATTCGGTGAATGACATGCCATCGCGAGCCTCGCCTGAGAGTCTCTTCTTCACAGAATCCTTTGCCATCATGTAGTTTACTGTGATGTGCTTTCCGATCTCACGTGCGAAATCAAGGAAAGTGAAGTTCTTCATCCAGTCGTAGTTGTTCACAAGCTCTGCCTTGTTGTCAGCATCTGACTCGAAGTCAAGGAATTTGCTGAGCTGTGCCTTGATGCATGCTACGTTGTGATTGAGAGTCTCCTCGTCAAGAAGGTTTCTCTCCTGTGACTTCATTGATGGGTCACCGATCATACCGGTCGCACCTCCTACGAGAGCGATCGGCTTGTGACCGCAGTTCTGGAAGTGCTTGAGGATCATGATGCTGACCATATGTCCGATGTGGAGTGAGTCCGCAGTAGGGTCAATGCCGACATAAGCGGCAGCAGAACCCTCCATAAGCTTTTCCTCTGTTCCAGGCATGATGTCCTGGATCATGCCTCTCCACTTGAGTTCCTGTACAAAATTCTTCATATCTATTTTATTTTTATCTTTATTCTATCTGTCATCTCGAACGTTCCGTCTGTCATCTTGAACGAGCGTAGCGAGTCGAGAGATCTCTTTGCAACCCACAAAGATACACAATATTTTCTTCCATAATGCTGTTGTATTTATCCCAAAGGTAAAAATCCTCCATTTTTTGCCTGTGGACATGCTTTTCAGCTGCAAAACCACCACATCAGTGCGTCCGAGAGGCAAAAACGATATATCATGAGAAACCTATTGTTGATGTTGGCGGAGTATGGCACTGCTGGCAAGAGCGCGAAGACGGACAGCACGGAACTCTCGCCGACGGACTCTACAGAAAAACGGACACATTCGTACCCCTTCATCCTCCAGTGGTTGTCCCAAAAACCTGGCACGAATCATAATGTTCAGAGGTAAAAATTGCAAGTTTTCTTCCTCTGAGGTGTAACTTTTTCTTTTTCTTAAAGATTTTTCTAAATCTTTATGCGACTTTTTCTTTTTCTTGCAGTCTGCCGGGATTCTTTGTGGTACTTTTGAGGAAAAAGACCATGAAGAATTATCATTTCTGTATTTCGGGAGGAAATGAGATACTGTTCCGATCTGAGGAAGACTACATCCGTGCGTTTAATACATTAGCTTTAACTGTGGCAAGATCAGGTGGAAAACTTGCAGCAGATGCAATCATGTCGACACATATTCATGTATGTGTCCGTACTGATGATATCAGGTCGATTGTGTCACAGTTCTGGAGATCTTACACTAGATACTTCAATTATAAATATCGTAGGAAGGGAACCTTGGGGGGAACACCATATATTGTGGAGATAGAAGGGTTTTATCATTGGCTGACAGCGATATGTTATGTCTTGCGGAACCCAGTTCACCATGGTGTTGCTCCAACGCCGTTTGCATATAGGCACTGCTCTGCCAACGCCGTTTTTCGTAAGGAGATTGGTAAATACGATGCTCTTGAGTGTCTTTCGCGAAAATCCTATTACAAGTTTCTGCCTAAGGGACAGACTTGTCCATCGGAATATGTTATGGATACTTCAGGATTGATCAAAAGGGAAACCGTTTTGGACCTGCCTGATATTGAGCACCGTTTTGTTACCCCAAGAGCTTTTCTCTTTTATATGAACAGGCTATCTGGTGAGGAGTGGAGACGCGAGCAGGAAAAAGACCATGATGCTGGATTGCCGGTGTCCTTAGAGATGATTGAGCGTAACAGTACTTCTCAATCGATATCGGAAATGTTAGGACATGAGCATGGTCGGTCCGATTATAGGACTGTTACGGACATGGAACTTTGTGAGTTTATTGATAAGCAGATTCTGCCTAAGTGTGGTTTTGCTTCTGTCTATGAGGTCCCCTCGGATCTTAAGCAGATGCTGCTCAACCATGTGATGAGTGAAAAGTCTATAAAAGTTAGCCGTGCCCAGCGTTGTTTGGTTATGTGATTGACCATTTTTAAGTCAGAGGTAAATTAGTTGCAGTTTTTACCTCTGAGAGAGGGATTTCTCCTGTTTTTTCGTTTTTGGATAGTGTGAGAGGTAAAAATGCAGTGTTTTCTTCCTCTCAGTAGTGACTGGCGAGGGAAAACAAAAAAACGTCTGACCGGAGTTGACATAAACTCCAAAAGTCAGACGTTTTTTTAAAATATGTCTTGCGGATTACCAAGCGAAATCAAATACGATGTCGCGTGGGATGCCGGCTTCGTTCACCTTCTCGATGTCGGCTGCGAGGGCTTCGCGGATGCTTGCGTTCTCAGCGGCGTACTGCTGAGCAAACTCGAAGTTGCCTGTGGCCTGTGTCTCAAGGATGAGAGCTGCCCATGAGTCAACAGCTGCAGCTGCCTTCTCAAAGTCGATCACCCACTTGCCTTCCTCATTGCGGGTGAATGCTCCGTGATCCTCCATGTAGTTGTAGCACATCATGTTAGCCTTTCCGTGTGACGATGCGAAACCGAAACGTACTGAACGGACGATACCTGCGATGAATGTAGCGAGAGACTGCTCCTTTGTGATATCTGTAATCTCGCCCATGTCGATAAGCTTGCTTACCATGAACAGACCAAGGATGTCAGCCTTGGCCTCTTCCCATGATGTCTTCTGGTCTCCCATTGCCTGGTCTACAGTACCCTTGCCGTTGATTGTCTGCTTTACTCCAAGTCCGTGAGCGACCTCGTGGAAAGTCACGTTCCAGAAGAATGCGTCAGCGCTGAGGTACTCGAGCTGCTCAGGAACCATGAGGACTTCTCCGATAGGTGCCATGATCTTGTCGAACTTGGCCATCATACTGTTGTATAGCTGGAGACGGCGTGCACCTTTGGCAGCGTGTACTCTCTCGTCGTTAGGGAGGTTGATTGCGATGGTCTTGCTGCCGGCGTTGCAGTCACCTGCATAGTAGATCGCATCGTAAACGTTGAGGTCAGAAGATGTTCCAGGTACGAATGTCTTGTACTCAGGAGCACATGGGAGCATCTGCTGGAGGGTAGGAAGGAGGGCCACATACTTTGCAAGGTTTGCGCTGCGTGCCTCATCCTTGAGGAGGATGAATGCCTCGTATGCAGCCTTCGCCTCGAAAAGGTGGTCGTCGTAGTTCTCG
The DNA here is from genome assembly GCA_017559545.1 of Bacteroidales bacterium. GTDB lineage: Bacteria > Bacteroidota > Bacteroidia > Bacteroidales > UBA932 > Cryptobacteroides. The sequence goes on along the minus strand of JAFYRK010000019.1, from coordinate 3,737 downwards.
ATAGGTCCGATCACGAGGTCCATGTTACAGTCCTTCATATCCATCCAAGCAAGGTCGCTGGCAAGGTAGTCGTCTGTGCGGAATGCCTTCACACGCTCTATGAGGTAAGTGCGCATGCCCTCGTTGGTAGTGAGCTGAGCAGCCTCCTCAAGAAGTGCACATACCTTCTCAAGCTCCTCCTTGTACTCGTCACGATACCATACGGTTTTGAGAGCGCCGTTCTCGTCGCGGCGGATAACTGTATAAAGGCTGAGCTTGTTTGGATCCTCGAATGCCTCCCACTCTTCCATAGTCATATCCTGTGGATAGTACTGGCAGCCAAGTGGCTTCTCGCCATAACCCTCTACGAAAGACGCGTTGTTATCGAGGTGGTCCCATGGACCATAGTTGATCATTGCGTAAGTCTTTGCATATCCGTCAGGCATGTTCTCGATGAGAGACTTGTCTCCGAATGTCTGCTTCCAGAAGAGACCGTCCATGATCTCCGCAGCCTCGCGGAACAGTCCTACAATCTTCTTGTCATTCTCGGAAAGAGCGTCATAGAGAGGTGATTTTACCTCTACCACTGCGTAGCTCTCAACCTTTTCCTTGAGGTCAGACTCATTGTTCTGACCACAAGCAGCCACTGCGAGGGCAGTGGCTGCGATGATGTATAAGTTCTTCATCGTCAATTAGAAGCTAAGTGCGATTGCCTTGAAGCTGTCAGCCTTGAGAGCAGCGCCACCGATAAGACCACCGTCGATGTCTGGGCAAGCGAAAAGCTCCTTAGCGTTTGTTGGGTTGCATGAACCACCGTAGAGGATAGATATCTCCTCTGCGAGCTCACCGAACTTCTCAGCGAGAACCTTGCGGATCTCAGCGTGGATTTCCTGTGCCTGCTCAGCTGTTGCTGTAAGACCTGTTCCGATAGCCCATACTGGCTCGTAAGCTACGACAACCTTTGTCATTTCCTCAGCTGTGAGCTCGAAAAGAACGTTCTTTACCTGCTCGGTAACAACCTCGAAGTGACGGCCAGCCTCGCGCTCCTCCTTCTTCTCGCCGATGCAGAAGATTGGAGAAAGACCCTCAGCAAGAGCAAGCTTTACCTTCTCTACGAGGAGAGCGTCAGTCTCACCATAATACTCTCTTCTCTCAGAGTGGCCGAGGATAACGTACTCAGCACCGAGACCTGCGATCATGTTAACTGCAACCTCTCCAGTGTAAGCGCCCTTTGTGTGGTTAGCGCAGTTCTGAGCAGAAAGACCAACTGGTGAACCCTTTACAACCTCAGCTACTGGATAAAGGTGAGTGAATGGCGGAGCGATGATGAGCTTTACGTCAGCTGGAACCTCAGCTGAAGCCTCTACTACTGCCTTTGCGAGCTCAACGCCCTCTGCAACTGTTGTGTTCATCTTCCAGTTGCCTGCTACGATGTGTTTTCTCATTGTCTTTTAATATTTAATTGTTTGTAATTTCCTTGATAATCCGTGCAAATTTACGAGATTTTTTCTAATTTTACGGAGATTTCCGTTTAAACAAACACTATTATCAATAATAACTAATCTTTAACTATTATGAAATTCGGACATTTTTTTCAAAATCTGACTTACGGATCGATGATCCTTGCAGCTGTCGCATGTCCTGTATTTACATCATGCTACGATGATACAGCTCTTAACGAGAGACTCGAGAATGTAGAGAATGATGTGGAACAGATCAAGAGTGATCTGGAGGCTCTTAAGAATGCAGAAATGAACGATCTTACAGTCGTGGATTATAACCAGATTGAAGGTGGCTACGAACTCGTTATGTCTGATGGTACTAAGCTTAACATCTACAATGGTAAGGATGGTGCTAAGGGCGACAAAGGCGACAATGGTAAGGATGGCGCTAATGGTAATGACGGAAATGACGGTCAGGACGGTCAGGACGGTCAGGACGGTGACGCATTCTTCGAGAGCGTTGGGCTCAGCGAAGATGGCGCATATCTCATCATTACCCTTGTTGGCGGTGACGTATATGAGCTTCCTTTGGCAGTTGTCGCTTTCAACTTCGTGGTTACTGCTCCTGAAGCATATGTGACTGTAGGCGAGACCATCAAAGTAAACTATACTATCACAGGTGCAGCGGAGTCTGATGAAGTGATTGTTCGCGTACTTAATGCGTTTAACTGTACTGCAGTTGTTGTTCCGGCTGAGAAGGTTGTCGCAGTTACTCCTCAGGAAGGCGAGGGTTATGTTGATCTTTATGCCATCAACAATACTACCGGCGAACTCAAGGCTAAGACAATCTCTTTCAACGGTTATACTTTTGACGTGACTGCTACATCACTCGTGCTTTCTCCTCTCGGAGGTACAGTTGAGGTTCCTGTGGCAACTTCAGTTGATTATGATGTTGTCGTTTCTGAGTCATGGCTTACTTATTCAGTTGAGACTAAGGCTGTACGTAACGAGACAATCGTATTCTCTGCTGAGGGAAATACAACAGTTGACAGAACTGCTACAGTAGTTTTTAAGATGAAGGATACAGAGAGAGTCCTTGCAACATTTGAGGCTTCCCAGAAGGCTTATGCAGAAGGACTTGTAGGCGAGTACGTCGAGACTTATTCTCAGTATGGCCAGACCCTCACAGGAACTCTTAAGATTGAGCTCAGCGATGATGTGACAAAGGGTATTTATAAGGTGACAATCTGCGGCACAACCCTCTATGCAGATTATGAGGACGGAAAGCTCAACTGCTATGATGGCAAGTACACAAGAACTTTGACAGTAGCCTCTGACTTCTCTAAGTTTGAAATTGCAGACCTCAGCCTTGGATATAAAACATATAGTAATTATGTTGCATTCAAGCCTCTTGGTGCTCCTGAGCTTACAGAGGCTGAACAGGCTCTTGTAGGTGTTTATAACGAGACTTGGACACACCCTAACTGTAATCCTGCAACAAATGGTATGGAGATTAAGGCAAGCGAAGAGGCATCTTTCGGAAGACTTGTAGTGAAGTTCCTTGTAACTGAGGATGGTTCTGCGTATACAGGATATGGAACTCTTGAGAGCTCTGAGCTGAAGGTTCAGATCGGCGGTCAGTCGCATCCGAAGTTTGGAACTCAGTGGAATCCTGATGTAGTTCTTACATTGACAGTGAATGATGATGGCACACTCACTATGCCTACATGGACAGATGCTAATAACAAAGAGCTCAGCAACTATGTTGCAACAAAGTATGTAGAAGGTGGTGAGGACTCAGGAGAAGATGAAGAAGCGGGACTTCTTGCCGGAACATGGAATGTTACATGTGAAATGGGTGATGCATGGGGAATGAAAGATCCAGAAGTAACTACTGGAACTATGGTGATAACAGGTAGTGGTAATGACTATGTGATTGAGTCAATTGCAGGAGTACCTTATGGACTGTCTGTTACATGGGATGGTACTGCGCTCTCAGGTGGTAAAAATGGTGCTACTTTGACTCTTGTATATGATTCAGCCAGCGGTACATTAACATTTAATGGTGAATACATGGACTATGAGCACAATGTAGTTAAAAACATCGTTGCTACAAAGAAATAAACAGTTACGATAAATGAAAATCGGCGGGCCGCCACACATGCGGTCTGCCGATTTTTTGGTACGCCCAGCATGGGCATGCTCTAACGGGTGAAAGTCCCCAATGTGCCCTAATGACGGGAAGCATATAGCCAAAGGCAAGGGTGTCCATCGTGAGGTGGAATCTGAAGGAAGCCGGCGGCAAAAGTCTGGCCT
>JAFYRK010000070.1 GCA_017559545.1 Bacteroidales bacterium | reverse complement strand
ATCTGTCATCCCATTCCGGATGTGCCGGGTCTTCAGCAATGAGGGCTTCTTCCAACGATAACCCTAATGCTTCTGCTACACCTTTACCATATGTCGGGTAGGCTCTGAAACAGTTGCGGATATGCCTCTGTTTGATGAATGTCTCTGAATCCGCCATCGCACGGGCAGTGTTTTCGCAGGTCGCTTTCTGATCTTCTGCTGACATCAGACACCAAAGTTTTCCCGGCTGAGTGTAGTAGTCGTTGTCGTATTCCCGTTCATTATAGCTGAATACATCTCCCATGGCAGCCAACGGCGGTTCCTTTGCTGAAGGCTTTTCTCTCCATTCTCCATAGCTGTTAGGTTCATATGAAGTTGCGGCTCCCATATTTCCGTCAGTGCGCATCTGACCGTCACGGTGGAACGAATGGAAAGGACATTTCGGACGATTTACAGGAATCTCGTTGTAATTCACGCCGAGGCGATAACGCTGTGCATCACCATATGAGAATAGACGTCCCTGAAGCATCTTGTCAGGGGAGAAACCTATGCCCTCGATGATGTTTGCCGGATTGAACGCTGCCTGCTCTACTTCCGCAAAGAAGTTCTCCGGATTACGGTTCAGTTCCAGTATGCCTACATCGTGAAGAGGGAAGTCTCCGTGATACCAGACCTTGGTCAGGTCGAACGGATTAATCTCATAGTGCCTTGCCTGCTCCTCAGTCATTAGCTGCACCTGCATAAGCCAGCGTGGATAATCCCCTCTTTCGATGGCCTCAAACAGGTCGCGCTGATGTGACTCCCTGTCTTTTGCGATGACGGCTTCAGCATCAGCATCCGTCATGTTCTTTATGCCCTGGAGTGTCCTCAGGTGGAACTTTACCCATGTACGACGGTTATCTGTATCATAAAAACTGTAAGTGTGACTTCCGAATCCGTGCATGTGACGGAAGGATGCCGGTATACCGCGTGGTGACATGGTGATCGTCACCTGATGAAGCGCTTCGGGAAGGAGGGTCCAGAAGTCCCAGTTGGAATTGGCTGAGCGCATGCCTGAACGTGGGTCGCGCTTGATGGCATGGTTCAGGTCGGGGAACTTCAGCGGATCACGAAGGAAGAATACCGGCGTGTTGTTGCCTACAAGGTCCCAGTTGCCGGTGTCGGTGTAGAATTTCATGGCGAATCCTCTGATGTCACGCTCTGCATCTGCAGCTCCACGCTCTCCTGCCACAGTGGAAAAACGCACGAAGCACGGCGTCTGTTTTCCCACTTCGGAAAATATAGAGGCACGGGTATACTTAGTGATGTCATGAGTGACTGTGAATGTGCCGTAGGCTCCCGCACCCTTTGCATGCATTCGTCTTTCGGGGATGACCTCTCTGTCGAAATGGGCCATCTTTTCGAGAAGCCATGTGTCCTGCAATGTAACAGGCCCGCGATGCCCAGCAGTCTGAGTGTTCTGATTGTCCGCGATAGAGCGCCCGTTCTCCGAGGTGAGATGTTTCTTGTCGTTCGTTTTCATGTTGTGAAAAATTAGATGAAACGCCGATACCTAAAAGTATGCCAGTGGCTTCCAGCTTGGTTGTGAAGTGTGGAACCAAATAAAGCAGCAATGATTAGTCTGATTGATGGATCGTCTACTACTACCCTTGATGGATGTTATAATTAAACAAAAGCCTCCACCGAAGCGGAGGCGTAGGAATTATATCCTTCGGCATAAATGGGCCCATTCGGTGGTGCAAGCGTGGTGCAAAAAGGAAAATGCAAGTGTTTAAAATCAAGCACTTGCATTTTGTTTGGTACCCGGAGCCGAAGCCCCGTTATTGTGGTATATTGAGGTCTCAATTGGGTTAATTGCGTGAAAATGAGTCTGTTAGAAAAACGGGAATTTAAAGTCTAATCGTATTTTCTTTTCTAACACTGTAGATTACCCCTAAGGTTATAGCACATATTGCCATAAAGATTAGAACATAATGCTTCCATGGATCAAGAGCCATCTTAATGTCAGCAATCAGACTTT
>JAFYRK010000069.1 GCA_017559545.1 Bacteroidales bacterium | reverse complement strand
GACGGATTTTGAGACTGCTGCAAAGCTCTATGCTGCAGCTGAGTTTGCTGATGTAAGGCTTAAGTCATTTGTGCTTGGCCATCTGGCCTGCGAGTATTCACGCCGTGGTTGGGCGATGCTCCTTCATATTGGTGCACAGCGCTTCACCAGTTCGCGTCTGCGTTCTCTTGCAGGACCAGCCGGCGGATATGCTTCGATAGGAAATACATGCGACATAAAGAGCCTTTGCGCGTTCCTGGATTCGCAGGATGTGAAGGGTGAACTTCCTAAGACAGGATTGTTTACCTTGAATCCTGCAGACAATGCCGCTCTGGCAGTGCTTACAGGATCCTATTCGCAGGATGGGGTTGTGGGCAAGGTGCAGTTCGGTCCTGCATGGTGGTACAACGACCACTTCTACGGCATGACCGACCAACTGGAGAATCTTGCAGCATACTCGCTGATGCCGCAGTTCATAGGAATGACCACCGACAGCCGCAATGTGCTTTCGTTTTCGCGTCATGACTATTTCCGCCGCATCCTCTGCAACTGGCTAGCAGACAAGACCCTCCGCGGTCAGTTCCCTGCAGACGAGGCCTACCTCGGCCACATTGCTGCAGATATATCATATAATAATGCATTGAAATATTTTTATGAATAAACAGAATATTGTAGTGACCGGAGCAGGCGGAACACTCTGCTCGGTGATAGCAGTGGACTTTGCAAAGCAGGGCCACAATGTAGTCCTCGTGGGACGATCTCTGGACAAGCTCCAGAAAGTAGAAGAGGAGATCAGGTCTTTCGGAGGCAGTTGCGTGTGCATAACCGCAGATGTGAAGGATGAAGCAAGAATGATGCAGGTGCGCGAGGAGGTTCACAAGGTCTATGGCCCCGTGACCATTCTCATCAACGGTGCCGGCGGAAACCAGCCTGACGCAGTGACCACCATCAACGAGTTCGATCCTAAGGAACTCACCGATGACCGCGAGGGCCTGCGCGGATTCTTCAACCTTGACATGAAGAAGTTCCTTGATGTGATAGAGATCAACACTCTCGGTACAGTGATCCCTTCACGTGTGTTCGCCCTCGATATGATCGAGCAGGGTCATGGCAACATCATCAACTTCGCGTCGATGAATACTTATCGTCCTCTTTCACGTGTGCCGGCATATGCCATCGCAAAGGCAGGAGTGTCAAACTTCACCCAGTGGCTTGCTGCATATCTGGCTCCGGCGGGAATCCGTGTGAATGCAGTTGCGCCGGGATTCTTCGTGAATGAGCGTTCAAAGAAGCTCCTCACAACCCCGGAAGGCGGACTAACCTCGCGCGGTCAGCACATCAACTACAACACCCCTATGCACCGTTTCGGTGAGGCAAAGGAACTCATCGGCTGCGTAAATTGGCTGGTGAACGATGAGGCCGCAAGCTTCGTGACGGGAATCACCGTTCCTGTGGACGGAGGTTTCCTTTCAAGTGCAGGATTATAACTATTTAAATTTCATCATATGAAAAAGAACATTATCTCAATCTTTGCCGTTCTTGCGGCTATCTCTGCGATGACTCTCTCCTGCAAACCGGATGAGGTCATCAATCCTGATGGAGGAGTAAATCAGGAGCAGACTCCAGATGAGGGTACGCAGACTCCTGGCGAGGATCCAACGACTCCTGGTGAGGACACACCGACAACAAAAACGTTGACTGTCAGCGTGGATTTCACATCCCAGCCATTCACGACCGATCTCCCTACTTCCAAGAAGGCTCTGTCAAATGTGGACTTCGTGCTTTTGCAGAATGAAGCGGAATACACATTTACGATCAACAGCCCGAAAGACAAGAACTGTATCCTTCTGGGAGAGGGCTTTAGAATGAATGTGGACGGAAGTTCGAACGCTTGTTATGTAAAGCTTCCTGCATTGGAGGGTCTGAAGCTTACTTCTGTGTATGTTAAAGTGAGCAACACTCCCGGTACAGGCAAGAAACTGTATGTAAATACGACTAATGATCAGGAAACAGCTCCTATAATGGTATCTGTTGCGGATATTGATGGAGATGAAAACATTACTGCAGTAGAGGCTCAGGAATATACATTTGAGCTTTCTGACTCATCAGCAGGCACACAGTACTGGTTGTGCTCTCCTGCCAACAAGACTACCTTTACAACTTGGGTACTCACTTACTCGGAATAATACTTTTAATCAAAATCAAATCAATAACAAATATGAAAATCAAGAATAATTACAGGGGGCAAGCCTATATCTCTCCTGAAGCGGAAGTGATATCCTTGAATATTGAAGGAATCCTTTGCTCAAGCGACAGGTCTGTAGGAGTAACCAATGAGGGTTTCTCAGAATATGATGGTAATGAATTTAACTGGAACTGATTATGAAGACAATTTTCAATACATTATTTATTACGGCAGCGGCAGTCTTTGCATTCTCTTGCGAGAAGCCTGCAAATGACAATATCACACCTTCTGAGGAAAATCTTGTTGAGCTTACTCTTACAGTGGGCGCTGACACAAAGACACAGCTAGGTGGAGAGAATAACACATCCATTATTTGGCAAGAAAATGACAAGCTCATCGTTTTCGACGGCACTGCGAACAGAGAGTTTGCAATAAAGGATTTTGAGCCTGGAAAGAACTCTGCAGTCTTTACAGGACTTGCTCTCCCGGCTGAAAAGTACTATGTGGTGCATTCTACTGCTGAGGGTTCCGAGCCTGTGTTCACTGTGCCAGATGAAGCTGATCCGTATGTTACAGGTATTCTGGTCGCAAATGTGCAGAAGGCGGTAAAAGGCTCATACGATCCTGCGGCTTTTGCTTCTGTAGGAATTGCAGAGGTGAAGGAGGGCGAGACTGATCTGTCTGTTCAGATGAGGAACACCTGCTCGCTTGTGAAGGTTAGCTTGAAGTCTTCTGGCATCAAGACTATTGAGATTTCAACAACAGATGAAGCTAAATATCTGACTGCAAAGTGTAAATGCACTATCAAGGAGTATCCTGCAATGGCAGCTCAGTCCGACCGTTATCTTTCAGCAGTTCTGGATTCAGAATCTGCGATGGAGCCTGGCGACTATTATATAGCTATTCTCCCAAGAAAAGAATTGACCAATCTTAAAGTGACATACACTAAGGCAGACGGAAGCACAGCTTCAGTTACTGCAGAAGGCAAATTTGATTTCACAAGGTCGTCTATTGTACCTCTTGGTATCGATGATTCTGCTCTGGAATTCCCGAATGAGAATGAGCCTGAGGAACCACTGGTGCTGACTGTTGACTTTACTGTCGGAAGAGATAAAGTCTTTACTGGATACATTCCAAATACAAATACTTCAGAAAAAGGCTTTACTTTCATTCAGGATAGTGTGGAATATCCTTTCAATATATCATCATCAGCGAATTTTAAATACACTGACTCTTCACTGATGTTGAATGTTGATGCTAGCTCAAACGGAAGTGTAAGTCTTCCTGCTGTAGAAGGAATGAAGATTTCTACTGTTTATATTGAATGTGCTCAAGTGTCAAATCAGACCCCTATATATGTCTATTCGAAAAAAGCTTTGGGAGGAACAAAGTTAGAAGGTGTAAATATAGCTGCTGATGGTGTAAAGAAAACTTTGGATTTATCAGATAACACTGGTGACACAACTCCACAGGCCAACACGATATATTATTTTGCTGTGAAAGCCAAAGCCTTCAAATTGAAGAAGCTGGTTATAACTTATAATAAAGCAGCTGTATAATCTTCCTATGAAAAGAACCCTAATATTACTGGCCGCGCTGCTCCTGCTTACAGGGGCAGCGCATGGTCAGAAATTGACCTCGGTGTGCTGGGAGAAGCTCAATGCCGCACCTGCTCCGCTTAAACAGATCGGAAAAGTCGAGGTGGTC
>JAFYRK010000068.1 GCA_017559545.1 Bacteroidales bacterium | reverse complement strand
CAATATCATATGTCCTAACACCTTTCTCTCTTTCCATCCACTGCAATGTAGCGAACTTCTTATCATCACCCTCATCATCATACTGCACATTGTAGGTTTCAACCTCCTTACCACTGAAAATCTCCAAGAAGTCAATGAACTCACGATTAAGTGTTGCTGACATCAATAACACATTGCTGTCTGTCGTTATAATTCGTTCTACCATATCATAACAGATATCACGGTAGTTGGAGTCATCTATCAACTTATGGTATTCATCCACAACCAACAACGACCCCGCCCAGATTCTACCTAACGAGTCCCGATCAGAATCAAAGAACTTATCTATATCAATGACCTCCACGCCGAAATCAGCAAATCCTTCAACGGACTCTGTTTTATCCCAAGTGCATACTCTGATATTCCTTTCCTTCTCAATGTTCTCTGCTCCGCCATATACACAGCAAAGGTCTTTGCTTTCTGATTCTTTTGAAAGCACGATACTTCTGTTAGGGACGCTTACGAGCAATCCCTTACAATTTTTTCTTGCATAGTTGATGAAACCTGTCGTTCCACCATTACCGCAGCGACCTTTGTTCAGGATGAATATCTTACCCTTACCATTCTTCGGTTTTGAAAACCATCTCTCATACCACGCTTCTGGGATAATCTCTCCAAGAAAGAACTTACCCCCAGATTTAATGACTTCATTGTAGTCAAATATTGCTTCTTCTTTATATTGTGTAGTCGTCATATTCAAAAAAAACACCTGAAATCCTACTTACGGTCTCCACTCCGCTTTCAGATTCCAAGTGTTAGTTTATCTCTTATCTGTTTGTTTTCTATCAGCCCATAGTGGAGAGCAACCAACAGAAAACCGTATAACCAATCTCTAAATTATTTATGCGTAATTACCAAGAATTAACATTGTTTACTATAAATATAACAAAAAAAATAAAAATATATCGTATTGAATGATAATAAGTTGTGTCAATTTAGTGGAGGAATGCTGTCATCCAACAGCCGCCATAAATACCTTAACGGGAGCCATCCCGATATACAATTAAATCTGTTAGAAATGGAACAAGATAAATTACAAGAAGATATGTGTTATGAGGGTCGCGGACTTTACAATATCCTGAACTTTCAAGATTTTATATTGGAGGAGAGCAAGAAAGGTAAGAAGGATACAAAGAAGACCAAAGCAATTGTAAAGAAACGCGATGAGTTTGTAGACGATATGGGAGATGATGTCATTGACCCAAACGAGACCCCTGAACGCTTCATAAAACTTCGTGAAGAGTTCATACGGAATGAGTTGAAATAGAGAGGGGGCTTGCAGGAAAAACAAGCCCCTTTATACTATCCATTTTTCCAGATTTGACCATCCCTCAAAAGAGGGGTGGTTTTATTTTAGTCGCTGTCAGCCCTTTTTGAAATGACCAACAAAAGAAGTTTAGAACTACTAGGATATAATTGGCATTTTAGTTACATTTGCATCGCTGAGTAATCAGTAACATATTTTTGCGAAAGTGTTTTCGTAATCCTTGACAGGAAATTAGCAGTTTCAAAAGGTAAGGGATAGCGAGACACTTCGCACTCGTGCATAGACTATGCGGTAAGTCACTTTATTGGTGACAGATACTCCATATCTATACGGGTGTGGAGTATCTTCATTGGTCTTACCTAAGGTCCTGCTAAACCTCCTGTCAGATGAATGAATAACCTCCACACTTTCTTCATTTATAAATGTCTTACAGGAGGGTGAGGCACAATATCAAACTTATGAAAATCTTGCGACTTTTAGCAATCTGTGCATTGATGGCTTCACTTACATCGTGTGCTACCCTTTTCACTTCAACAAAGTATCCTGTAACCTTTAATTCTACCCCCGAGGGTGCTGGTATTACTATTGAAAATAGGGCTGGTGTTGTAGTGTTTGATGGAAAAACTCCTGCATCTGTTAAATTGAAATCATCAGCAGGATATATGAAAAAGGAAGAGTATAAAGTTACTTTCACCAAAGATGGCTACGCTCAGAAAGTCGTTCATATCTCAGCAGAACTTGATGGATGGTATATTGGAAACATCTTAATTGGTGGATGGCTTGGAATGCTCATTGTTGATCCGCTATCAGGAGCAATGTATAAAATTGCAAAAGAGGACAGAGCAATTAACGAAACTCTGGAACCCGTATCCAATGAATACGCTTTGCAGGTTTATGATATTAACAACTTACCAAATGGCGTGAATAAAGATGATTTAGTTCGCATTAATTAAAACATATTCAACATAAACAGATAAGGTGATGCAGAGTTTCTGTGTCACCTTTTTCAGACCTTAAATTGGAACACTGAGATTAGTGATATCCTGCAAATCCGTGCAACTTTCTATCGGCGAAATGCACGGAGCCTGAAAAATGGGATACATCAGCCCGAATAAACTGCGGTGAGAACTGCGGTGAGTTGCGGTGAAAATCCACTCATTCAGCACCTGTAAAAATGGGGTAAAAACCCATTGGAACCCCCTCAAATGGGGATTTTTTGGAGGTCGGTAAAAAACTCGGTGCATTTTCCGTGCAATTTTCAGGATACAAAAAGAGCCGCAAGCGTTTGTTTTTCAACGACTTGCGGCTTTCTTTCTGCGGTGAGAGGGGGATTCGAACCCCCGGTACGGTTGCCCGTACGTCAGTTTAGCAAACTGGTGGTTTCAGCCACTCACCCATCTCACCAAAGCTGACCCATTTTCCAATGGGACTGCAAAGATATAAATAAATTTAGAGATTCTCCAAATAAAACTGAAAAATGCGCATCTGGTGCTTTTCAATGGGTTTTTATAGAGCTACAGTTAAAGAGCTGAGAATCATAGCGTTGCGCATTTGAGGGTCGGTAAAAACATCGACCCTCAATCAATCAAAATACTGACAATCAACACTTTAGCCATCACTTCTTATTTAAATGCGGCAGGCAGGCAAGCCAATCTCAGAAGAAAACAACAAAAATTCCAGAAAACAAACTGACTGCCGACTATTTTACATATATTTGTGGGAGTACATATTAAATGCAGTAGATATGAGGAGGAGGTTTTGTGCTGGTGGAATACTGCACGTCTATCAGAGAACCGTTTCGGGGTTCAACATTTTCTATTCACTGGAAGACTTTCTGGTCTTCTATACAATCATCGCAGTCAAGGCAAGGAAGTTCGGGATTAATCTTTTAGGACTGTGCCTTATGATTGATCATATTCACCTTCTGTTAACCGGGGACAACATCTGCCAGATCAGCCGGTTCATATCGGAGTATACCTCTCTGTTTGTAAGGGAATTCAATTCTTGGACAGGCAGAAAAGGAGCTCTTTTCGAATCCACATTCGGAAGTGCACTTAAAACTGAAATCAAGAAGATCCGTTCCGCTATCGCATATCTGTTCAACAATCCGGTGGAAAAACTGCTGTGCTCAAAAGCGGAAGAGTACAAGTGGAATTTTCTCGCATTCTATAATCCTGACTACAAGTTGCCTTACAGGAATCTTAATGAGTATTCCAATGCATTGAGGAGGGCAATAAGAGTCGTAGACTCGCAATACAAGAAAGGTCTGCACTTGAAATACGCCCTATTGGATAAATTACACAAGACACTTGACAGTCGTGAGAAGGAGATCCTCACCGAATATATCATCTGGAAGTACCTGCCGTTTGATGTTGAGACCACAAACGGTTACTACAGATCATATGACGATATGGTCAAAGCAATAAACTCCAATACAGGAAGCGAGTATGACATTACAGAAAGGCACTACTGTAAGACAGATGTCCCATACAGGGAAATGATCTCTGTACTGAAGAAATCCGGATGGGGAAAAATACAGGATGTCATTGTCGCATCGGAAGACGTAAAAAGAAAGCTTTATTCAATATTGAAGTCCAGAACATCTGCTTCCGGAGCGCAGATCAGGAAGTTTCTTCACATTCCACAGGCAGAGTCCACGAGAAAAGGCTGATTTTTGGAGCGACAGCTAAACCAGCCAGTGATTTGGAGTACCAGCCAAATCAAACCACTTCTTTCGGAGCGATGGACAAATCACTGATACACAGCAAATTAAGCAATTGAGGGTCGGTAAAAATACCGACCCTCAATCCATTATTTATTTGATAATCAGCACATTAAGTGCCGCTCCTAATATCAGCCATCCAACCGGCAGCCCTATCTCAGGACGAGACGATTACTGCTTAGCGATGTTTTCGCGCATTTCGGTGTCGGCCTGGATGTTTTTCATCTTGTAGTAATCCATAATGCCGAGATTGCCTGTGCGGAATGCCTCTGCCATTGCGAGCGGAACCTCTGCTTCTGCCTCGATCACGCGTGCGCGTGCTTCCTGAGCCTTCGCCTTCATCTCCTGCTCGAGAGCGACTGCCATTGCTCGGCGCTCCTCTGCGCGAGCCTGTGCGATGTTCTTGTCAGCCTCTGCCTGGTCCATCTGGAGAACAGCACCGATGTTCTTTCCGATGTCGATATCCGCGATATCGATAGAGAGGATCTCGAATGCTGTACCTGCGTCAAGGCCCTTGTTGAGCACCACCTTTGAGATGCTGTCAGGGTTCTCAAGAACGAGCTTGTGGCTCTCTGCAGAACCGATTGACGATACGATACCCTCACCGACACGGGCAAGAACTGTCTCCTCACCGGCACCACCGACAAGCTGCTTGATGTTTGCACGTACGGTAACACGAGCCTTTGCGATGAGCTGGATACCGTCCTTTGCAACCGCAGTCACAGGAGGTGTGTTGATCACCTTAGGGTTTACTGACATCTGGACAGCCTCGAACACGTCACGACCTGCGAGGTCGATAGCCGCAGCCATCTTGAAATCAAGAGAGATGTTGGCCTTGTCAGCTGAAATGAGCGCATTCACAACCTTAGGGACATTTCCCTTTGCAAGGTAGTGTGCCTCGAGCTCATTGGCATAAAGAGTAAGGCCAGCCTTTGTTCCTGTCACCATCGCCATAACGATAGTGCTTGGAGAAACGCCTCTCCAACGCATCAGGACAAGCTGAATAAGCGAAACACGTACTCCGGAAATCAGAGCCTGGAACCAAAGGGTCACAGGGAAGAACCAGAGGAAGATCACAAGTCCTACAATAGCGACTGCAATCCAAACGATAATCATTGTGTCCATAGTATCAGTTTATTTGTTTGACATAAATCTTTATTCCTTCCACAGAAACGACCTCGATATCTGCGCCCGGATCGATCAGGCCTTCCATCGCAGTCACTTCGAATGATTCATTGCCGAAACGCGCGGTTCCCATAGGTGCGAGCCTTGTAAGTGCACGTCCGGTGTCACCAGCAGCGAGAGGAGCGGAAAGTTCCACCGCCTTTGACTCGATGTTGGTGTTGAGAGTAAGCCTCTTCCAGGTCTTGGCCCTGAGCACCCAAACTGTAAGCGCGACGATGAGAACGGCGTTCACTGCAGTGACGACCGCACCGGCTGGCGGACCGAGCTCAGTGAATGCATAATAGCACGAACCGCCCATTGAAAGCAGTCCCAGAATACCTGCCACGCCGACTCCCGGAATGAGAAGAATCTCAGCGAAAATCAGCACAAGGCCGACCAATATCAATGTGATTATCAATCCCATACGTATATTACTCTACAATGATTTCATTTCCGAGAAGTTCGCAGGTAACCTTGGCTGATCCCTTTGACTTCACAAACTCCACAAGATTGTCAGCCTGAGTCTTGTCGTCGAACGGACCTACGATGAACACCTGTGTACCGTCCTCCGTCTCAACTCGTGCAATATCCTTTCCAAGCGCCAAAGTCACGATGCCCTCTACAACCTCTCTGTCGAGTTCACCGGTCTCCGGCATAATCCTCACCTCATACATCAGCATCACGTTCTTGGCCTTGGCCTCTGCAGTTCTTGCTTCGCTTACGGATACGATGTCACCATCAATGAATGCGACGATGTATGCACTCCTGAAGCCGCGCGCCCTGACCTTGTCCACGCTCGCAAGAGCGTCCTCATAAGCACCGAAGCGGCCCACCCTGTATGTGTACATACCTGAAGGCGTGCGATGCTCATATATAGGGCTGAGGCCCTTGAGTTCAGCAGGAAGAGCCTTGCGGCCGCCGCTGAACAGCTGGATCTGATAGATGATTCCAGATGGTATTGACTGATCCTCAGCAAACTGCGCCTCAGGAAGGATCTGGAAGGTATAGTCGAATTTCACTTCCGGTTCAAGCACATCGATGTCAAGCGGATCGCCCATCGACATCTTGCGGAAGTCATACTCAGGAAGTTCAGGTTCGGAGTCGTCCTCTTCCTCAGCCATTTCTGTACTTATGAAGACACCCTCTCTTCTGAACTCCATCTCGATGTCCCTCAACTCGGAATTCGCACCCTCAAGAGCCTTTAGCAGAGACGGGATTCCGGTCTCGAGACCGAGGATCTGCTGAGTCAGGCGCATCCTTTCCTCAGCATCGTTGCTGAATGCAAAATCGGTACGGAGAGCCTCCAATGCAGCATTGGTCGCCTGGAGTGAATCCCTGAGCGAACGCACCTCGCTCATTTTTTCCATATAGCTGAGAGTCAATGCACTATGAGGTATATCAGCCTTGTCTTTCTTCGCTTCCGACACCGGTGGATCAAGGCGCGAAAGTTCAAGCAGTTCATCAGGATCTGTCACCGCAGAGTGTACAGGATAATCCTCATACTGGAGCACATACACCCACACGCTGTCAGCCGGACACTCCCTGTTCGAAGCAAAGACAGCATACTCTCCGTCCTCCGATTCCACATAGAGGAAATCGTCCGCCGGAGACGAGTATGGGAAGCCCATATTCTGAGGGACCGACCAGGTCTGGGTAGCTTCGTCCAACACTGATTTGTAAAGGTCATAACCGCCTGCTCCGTAGAAGCCTTTCGAAGAGAAATAAAGGGTCTTTCCGTCAGGCGAAAGCATAGGATAAATCTCGTTGGAATCAGTTGTTGACTGCTTCTCCAGAAGAACCGGAACAGACCACACAGTATCCTGCTGCTCAGTAACATAGAGATTTCTCACTCCCTCATCGCCCTCAGCTGAAAAATAAATCACATCGTTCCAGTCGGGAGCGAAAAGCGCACGCACGAGACCCTCGGTCGATGATGAGTCGAGAGGGTTCGGAAGAGCTCTCCAGCTCCTGTCCTCAAGCGGGTAGTAAAGGAAGAATTCGTCGAGAGAGAAAAGGCGCTTGGCGATCACTGTCGGTTTCTGCACGAAACGGGACATATTGCGTCCGTTTTCCGAAAGCACTGTTCTGTCGCGTACAAGATCCGCCAGAGCCTCATTGCCGACCGCCAGGGCGGAATCAAGAGCCTGCTCATAGACATCGAGGGATTCCTCGAAACGATATGCCTTGCGCAGGGCATCACCGGAGAGCACAAGACTGTCTGTCTGTGCGGTCACCGGATGTCCTGTTGAAGCAGCGAAAAGCGCTGAAATCAAAATATATAGCAAGGTTTTACCTCTTGACATCTCTATTTTCGACATTTATTCAATCTACAAATTTATAAATTTTTAAATAAACAGAGGAGAAAACGTGCCAGTTTCTTCGTATATCCGAAAAAAATCGTAAATTTGTGCCCTTATTTGCGTTCGAAGAAATCAAATAACATTAAAATCAATAAAAATTATGCAAAGTAAAGGTGCTATCAGATTTGTAGCGATACTTCTCGCTCTCGCATCACTCTGGCAGCTTTCATTCACTCTTGTGACAAATATGCAGGAGAAGAAGGCTGAGAAGTATGCTGAGGCTAAGGTTATCGCTGCAGAGCAGTCGGCCGCTTTCGAAAAAGTGGCAGATATGGACAAGGCATTCTACCTCGACTCTATCAGAAAGGTTGAGAACAGAATGTACATTGATTCCATTTCATCCGAGAAGATCTACTTCGGATACACTTACAAGGATGTCAAGGCAAAGGCAATCAACCTTGGTCTCGACCTCAAGGGTGGTATGAACGTTATGCTTCAGGTGCAGCTCGAGGACCTCGTCAAGGCTCTTGCTGACAACAACCAGACAGCAGAGTTCCAGAACGCGATCGCACTCGCAAAGAAGAACAGCGTTGATTCACGCCAGGACTTCATCACTCTCTTCGCAGAGGCTTGGAAGGAGACTTCAAACGGTATGCCTCTCGCACAGGTGTTCGGTACATTCGATATGGTCGGCAAGATCGGCCCAGAGTCAACTGACGCTGAGGTTATCGATGTGATCAGAGCAGAGGCAGAGAGCGCAATCGCAAACTCATTCAACGTCCTCAGAAACCGTATCGACCGTTTCGGTGTGACACAGCCAAACATCCAGAAGCTCGGAAACAGCGGACGTATCCTCGTTGAGCTTCCTGGTGTAAAGGAGCCAGAGCGTGTAAGAAAGCTCCTCCAGGGTACTGCATCACTCGAGTTCTGGCCTACTTACGACAACACTGAGCTCCAGGGATTCCTCCAGGAGGCTAACGCATTCCTCGCAAGCCTTGAGGCTGAGGAGGCTACAGAGGTTGTTGCAGAGGCAGAGACTGCAGAGGATGACCTCCTCGCAGCTGAGCTCCAGCAGAACAAGGAAGAGTCTCTCGCAGAGGCACAGTGGATGAAGAACAACCCACTCTTCGCTGTACTCCAGCCATCACAGTACAAGGGCGCTTGCCTCGGCTACGCTCACTACGCTGATACTTCGAAGATCAACAAGTTCTTCGCAATGCCGCAGGTTAAGATGATCTTCCCAGCTGAGTTCAAGCCAATGTGGTCTGTAAAGCCATCACAGCTCAACGAGAACTACTTCGAGCTCGTAGCCATCAAGTCAGTATCTGCTGACGGAAGAGCACCGCTCGACGGAGGTTATGTAGCTGACGCACGCGTACAGTTCGGCAACACTGGCGGATCACCTGAGGTGTCTATGGCAATGAACGGCGAGGGCGCAGGTATCTGGGCTAGACTCACCGGTGACAACATCGGCAAGCAGATCGCTATCGTTCTCGACGGTATGGTTTACTCATACCCAGTAGTAAACGGCAAGATCGAGGGTGGTAACTCATCAATCACAGGTAACTTCACAATCGAGGAGGCTGAGGACCTTGCAAACGTCCTCAAGTCAGGTAAGCTCCCTGCACCGGCTACTATCATCCAGGAGCAGGTTGTAGGACCATCACTCGGAGCTGAGTCAATCAACGCAGGTATGATCTCATTCATCCTCGCATTCGTACTCGTTCTCATCTATATGATCCTCTTCTACTCAGGCGCAGGTCTCGTAGCTGACATCGCTCTCCTCTGCAACGTGGTTCTCCTCTTCGGTACACTCGTTTCATTCGGTGCAGTCCTCACTCTCCCTGGTATCGCAGGTCTCGTGTTGACTCTCGGTATGGCAGTGGATGCCAACGTGATCATCTATGAGCGCGTCAAGGAAGAGCTCCGCGCAGGCAAGGGCCTCAGCAAGGCTATCGCCGACGGTTACTCAAACGCTTACTCGGCTATCATCGACGGTCAGATCACTACCCTCCTCACAGGTATCGTTCTCTTCGTATTCGGTTCAGGTCCGGTACAGGGCTTCGCGACTACTTTGATCATCGGTATCATCACTTCTATCGTTACTTCAATCTTCATCACAAGAATGATCTTCGACGACAGAGTGGAGAAGGGCAAGAACATCTCATTCGACAACAAGATCACTAGAAACTTCCTCCAGAACACTCACGTTGACTTCATCGGCAAGAAGAAGATCGCTTACTTCGTTTCAGGTGCGCTCATCCTTATCTCGGTTCTTTCAATCGGCATCAAGGGCTTCTCATACGGTGTTGACTTCACTGGTGGACGTACATATGTTGTAAGATTCGACCAGCCGGCTGACGTTGAGGCTGTACGTGTTGCTGTAAACAACGCATTCGACGCTGCTGCAGCCAACGACGAGACTGTAGACAACGCTGCTGCCGAGGTTAAGCAGTTCGGTGGTGAGAGCCAGATCAAGATCACTACCACTTACAAGGTGAACAACGAGGCTGCTGAGGTTGATACAGAGGTAGAGGGTATCCTTTACGAGTCACTCAAGGGCTTCTACGCTCACGAGCTCTCTCTCGAGGACTTCACTTCAACTCAGGAGAACCCTAACGGTATCATCAGCTCTGACAAGGTAGGTCCGACTATCGCCAACGACATCACAAGAGACGCATTCATCGCTGTAATCCTCGCACTCATCGTGATCTTCGGTTACATCGCTGTACGTTTCAAGGGATGGACTTGGGGACTTGGCGGTGTTGTAGGTCTTGCACACACAGCACTCATCGTGATCGGATTCTTCTCACTCTTCTCAGGTATCCTTCCATTCAGCCTTGATATCGACCAGACATTCATCGCTGCGATCCTGACTATCATCGGTTACGCTATCAACGATACAGTGGTTATCTTCGACCGTATCCGTGAGTACAAGAATCTTCACCCTAAGGCTGACTTCAAGCAGAACGTGAACGCGGCTCTCAACAGCACTCTCTCACGTACAATGAATACATCACTCACTACTCTCGTTACAATGCTTGCAATTGCAATCTTCGGTGGTGAGGTGATCAGAGGTCTTGCTGTAGCATTGATCCTCGGTATCATCATCGGTACCTACGCTTCAATCTTCATCGCAACTCCTATTATGTACGACGTTACAAAGAGAGCTGAGAAGAAGGCTCAGAAGTAATACTTCAAAACATATATGAGTAAAGCGCTCCTGATGGGGCGCTTTATTTTTTATTCCTTTTGCAACCTTTTCCATCTTTTTAGCATCTTTACCGGAAAAAGTGCTTACTTTGCAGTACAATAGTGAAACTTAAATCAACTGCAAAATGAAAAGATTTTTTATCCTGACAGCCTTAATGGCAGTCCTTGGCCTCACTTCCTGCGAGAAAGAGCCTTCAAAGGCAATTGTAGGTATATGGGAAGCGGTAAAGATTGAAGCTAACGTTCTTGGTGTAAACGTGAGCTACAATATGAGCGATCTCAACACAAGAATGGAACTGACATTCAAGAAAGACGGAACAGGCACCATCCTTACAGAGTCTGAGAAGAAGAGCGAAACAACTGCTTTCGAGTATTCTGT
>JAFYRK010000067.1 GCA_017559545.1 Bacteroidales bacterium | reverse complement strand
TTCCCTGACTGGCGCTGCGAGGAACTCCAGAGATTCCACCTCGAGTTCCACCAGAAGTTCGCCGAGCGTTATGACAAGGACCCTCGTCTTGCATTCGTGCAGACCGGATTCGGTCTCTGGGCAGAGTACCATATCTACGACGGACCTTGCAAGATCGGCAGGACCTTCCCTTCAAAGGAGTTCCAGGAGACTTTCTTCAAGGCGATGCAGAACTACTTCAAGGAGACTACCTGGAGCATCTCTATTGATGCTGCCGACAGCTTCTACTCTCCGCTTAAGGCAAAGAAGGAGCTTCTTGACATTCCTTTCGGAAACTTCGATGACTCGTTTATGCACGAGACTCACCACGAGTATAACCGCGAATGCTGGATGTTCTTCGGTGAGGACCGTTATAAGATCGCTCCACGCGGAGGTGAGTTCAGCTACTACTCAAACTACGACCAGAAGCACTGTCTTGACGTCGAAGGAATGTACGGACGCACATTCGAGAGCCAGGTTGAGGAATATCATATGACATACATCCTCGGAAACGACCAGCCAAGCTACCAGACAATGGATAGAATCAAGGAGGCTTCGATGTCGATGGGATACAAGTTCGAGATCAAGGACTTCCGCGTGAAGGGTGACGAGGCTGCAGTGCTTATCGCAAATATCGGAGTGGCTCCGATCTACAGGGATGCATACGTGTCTGTAGGTGGCGTAAAGGGTGAGTACTCGCTCAAGAAACTTATGCCGGGAGAAGAGCAGTGGATCAGAATCCAGGGCAAGGGAGTTTCAGCGGAGGCTGTGCCTCAGATCGAGTGTGATCACCTCGTTCCTGGACAGAAGATTGAATACAAAGCTGATATAGAGTAATGAAGTTCAGACTTTGGTTATTATGGATGGCCGCGGTCTTGGCCGCCGGATGTTCCTGTGCTGAAAAAAAGGCACAGGAACTTTCCGCATATTGGAACGGACACGATTTCACCACTCTGGAAGCATTCGAGGACATCGATGCCGCTGAGGACAAGTTCGACGGATTCATCGACCTTCTCTCTCAGGTGCCTTACGAGACTGCCGTAGCGGAGATGACGAAGTTCCTCGATTCGGCATCGCAGAATGTGGTGGCATATATGGTATGGTCAAGCTGGTTCGAGCCGTTCCTTCACGCCAAGGAATCGCCTTACCGTAACGATGACCTCTTCGTTGCGTGGCTGGACAAGGTGCTTGAAGACAAAATCATTGATGACGGTTCACAGATGGAACACCTTGCGCTGATGAGGAAGTGTATGGACGTGAACCGCGCCGGTATGGCTCCACAGGACCTTCCTGTAAGGCGTGAATCCGGTGAGGAGATGATGCTTTCTGACTTCAAGGGAGAGCGTACGCTGCTTTTGTTCGTGGATGCTGACTGTCCTTCATGTCTGTCTGCACTTTCTGAGAATGTTGCGGAGAACAACGGTGAGAAGCTGGTTGCAGTGCTGGTGAATGCGTGGGACTACCATCTTGCCAACATCCGCCGTCAGCTTCCGGAGGAGGTCCTTCAGCAGTGGACCTTGGTCACTGTGTCTATGCACGCTCTCGAAGAAGGGCTGTATGACACCACCCTCCTTCCGTTCCGTTTCCTTGTTTCTCCTGAATGGTTGATTGAAAAATCGTATGATAAAGATATAATGCTATGAAAATCAAATTGTTCAACCTTATTAAACTAGCATTAATTATAATTCCTTTTTTTCTTGTTCACACGGACTAGTAAATGGTGATGCAATAGTTGTAGATTTACCAGTGCTTGAGGCTAGAGTAATTCCAGCAGAAGAAGCCTGTCCTTATTTGTGGATGGTCTCTGTGGAGCCTTGACAGTAGCCATTATTGGGTTATAGATGCTCTTAAGGAGGATTCGGGTGCAATCATGATTCATTGTAATTGGGGACATAACGGAAAATTTAATGGATGGGTTTCGTCTGATTGTATAAGAAAGGAAGACTCTGGCAAAACAAAGTCATCTGACTCGGATTCAGATAACGAATGGAATAATCTTGTGGTGTTCTCATACGATGTATCGGGTATGCCTTATTTAAGAGTGAGCACCTTTTATGATGAGCATCGTGTAACGTATTAATTATAGTAAATTTATGAGATTGAAAACTGTTGTTCTCCTCTTTGTCTCTATTATGTTGGTGATGCTGTCGTGTGAGAGGAAAAATGAGTATGTTGAAATTACCTATGATAATATCTGTCAGGTAACAGATATTTATATACAGGGGTCGTCTATATATCCTGTGTATGAATATGACCAGACTTCAGATGCAGAAAGCAGGACGTTTTATGCGGATGCTGATACCTCATTGTTTTTTAATATAAAGCAATTGCCTCCAGCAAAGAACCAATATATGTCTTTAAGTGCTATGGACTGGAGGATTACGTCTATATCTGTGGTAACTCTTGACAACTTTGATGTGGATCATCCGGCAGGTTCGTCACTCGATGATATCCTTAAAGTCAGATTTTGGTATCATAAAGAAATTGTGGAAATTCCTTTAGGTGATGTGGACTACGGGTCAATAATGCTTGCAGATTACTATACTTATCCTTACCCTGGTGATTCTGTAAGTCTGGATCTTGTCTATCCGAATGATTGTGCAGTTCGTCCTGCGATTGAAGTTACGATAGAGAATGCGTTCGGACGATGTATGACAGCAAGAACAGGAGATAACAAATAATACAAACAAAATGAAAAGAATATTATTTGCAGCAGCGCTGCTGGTCGGCGTTTTCGTGTCGGCGTATGCGCAGAATCCGGATCCGGATTCAAGGGACAAGTCACGCTATGCCGTGAACAATTTTGAGAATGATGACCTTTATACGGCTATCCAGACCTATGAGCCTGTGTCTGTCGCTATGCCTAAGGGCAAGAAGGTGAAGAACATCATTTTTATGATCGGTGACGGAATGGGCCTTGAGCAGCTCAGCACTGCCTGGGTTGTCAACAACCGCCACTTGAACATTACCGACAATTTCCCATATGTCGGCCTTCAGTGGACCTATTCTGCAAGCAAGCTTGTGACTGATTCGGCTGCAGCAGGAACTGCACTTGCTACCGGTTCTAAGACAAACAACGGTATGATCGCGATGTCTCCTGACTGCCAGCCTCTCGAGACTCTCTCGGAGTATGCGAAGTCAAAGGGCAAGAAGACCGGAACATCTGTTGTGTGCCGCATCTGCGATGCTACTCCGGCAGTGTTCTCGACTCACTATGAGACCCGCGACAGCCTTTATGATATCACAGCCCAGTTCGTGGACAGCGAG
>JAFYRK010000018.1 GCA_017559545.1 Bacteroidales bacterium | reverse complement strand
ATGGTCGGTATTCAGGTTCGGGCATACCTTGGGATAGATGCACGACGGACGCTTGCACTTGCGGCACTTGTCCTGGTCATTCCCATGCATGGCATACATATTGGCACTTGGTCCGCCCAAGTCGCTCAGATAGCCCTTGAAGTCCGGCATCTCGGTGATGGCCTTCACTTCCTTCAGGATGCTTTCCTTGCTTCGGCTCACGATGAACTTGCCCTGATGCGCACTGATGGTGCAGAAGGCACATCCGCCGAAACATCCGCGGTGCAGATTTACGGAGAACTTGATCATGTCGAAAGCAGGGATGCGCTTGCCCTTGTACTTAGGGTGAGGAAGACGGGTATAAGGCAGGTCGAAAGACATGTCCAGTTCGCCTTGCGTCATCGGAGGGTAGGGAGGATTCACTACCACGGTGCTGTTTCCGGCATGCTGGAGAATGCGTGCTGCCTCGTATTTGTTCGATTCCTCCTCGATGAAGCGGAAGTTCTCGGCCTCCTTCTTCTTGTCGCTTGTACAAGCCTCGTGCGAGTGGAGGACAATGTCTTCCTTATCGCTGATGCTGGGAGGAATGGCTTGCTTGCCCTTCACTACATATACTGTCTGAGGGACATCGTTCGGAATGACGGGGGTTTCCTTCATCCGCTGGCAAAGTTCGGTAATAGGCTTTTCGCCCATGCCATACACCAGGAGGTCGGCACCGGATTCTATCAGGATGCTCTTGCGTACGGTGTCTTGCCAGTAATCGTAATGGGTGAGTCGGCGCAAAGATGCTTCGATACCGCCGATAACCACCGGCACATCCGGCCAGAGTTTCTTCAGGATTTGGGTATAGACGATAGTGGGGTATTCGGGACGCATGTCGTGACGTCCGTCCGGTGTATAGGCATCCTCGCTACGCAAACGCTTGTTGGCGGTGTACTTGTTCACCATGGAGTCCATGCATCCGGCCGATACGCCGAAGAACAGGCGTGGCTTGCCCATTTTCTTGAAGTCGCGGAGGTCGTCCCGCCAATTGGGTTGGGGAACAATCGCCACCTTCAAGCCTTGGGCTTCGAGCAATCGTCCGATCACAGCAGCACCGAACGAGGGATGGTCCACGTAGGCATCGCCGCTGAACAGGATGACATCCAGTTCATCCCAACCACGCAGTTCCATTTCTTTCTTGGTGGTAGGGAGCCAGTCGGTCAGTCGGTATTCTTTCATGCTTCTTCTACAGGTGTTGCACTTTCTTCCACTTCCTTTTCCCACTTGATATAAAGCAGGATGAGTTGATGCAATCCGAATGCTTTCATGTTGTTATGATAAATCACATCGATGCAAAGGTCGAGCAAGTCCTTGCAATTGCCTTCTGCCGATGCGATGAGCGAACGGATGTTCAGTTTCAGTTTTTCGAGAACGCTTTCGTCCACGATACCGTTGCTGTCAATCAGATGTTGGAAGAGTGAATACTTCTGGATGGTTTGAAGATTTTCAACCGAGATTTCCATGCTTCGTGTACCCGAAGCGTTTGTCTGTATGGTGTACATAGTTTTCTTATTTAGTTATTGAAAGACAAAGGTAGAAGTTTTTATGAAAAACCTTCTACCTTTCTCCGTATTTTTATTATTTGCTCATGAACAAATCGAGGGCGGCCTTCATCATCCTGCTCCGGTGCTGGGCATTGTCGATGCTCTCCAATGGGAAGCCAAGCACGAATGTACGGAAATCCGTTCCCTTGTAGGCGATACCTGCTCCATAGTTGCCCGGTGTGTAGACAAAGGTGGAATAAGCGCCTCCGGTAGGAAGCAGGCAGTCCGGTGCTGGTACGGCATAACTCTTTTCATTTACTTGGGTAGGGAAGGTAAACGAGGTGTTGGCTCCAAATACTTGGCCTGTAGTGATTCCCCACATGCTTCCGCCATGAGTGAACTTCAAGGTGTTCTGCGCTATGGATGCAGGCAGGATGCTTCCCAGGTAAGAACCGCTCACCATCAGGTTTCCTCCTTGCTGGGTATAATCGCTGATGCGTTGTTGGAGTTTCTCGCTCAAGGTTTTCTTTTCAGCCCCTAGGATGAGGTCCACCATCGGATAATCTTCCATGCGGATATAACTTTGTTCGATGGCTTCATCGCTGCAGGATACGAATGAGTGATAGCCTGCTGCTTGAATGGCCTTACCGTGTACAAACGGATAGTCGAAGGTGTTTCCGGCTATCTGCTTGCCTTCCCATTCGCCGGTGCTATAGCCCAGTCCGTCTGGTTCGCCCTTGCCAATCTGATTTCGGTCGAAGGCATATTGAGGACCGCAATAGGAAGTGGTGCTGATGTATGGCATACCTGGATCGCGAGCCATGTCGAATCCTTGCCATTCATCCGATTCGTAAGTGGCTGGACCACTGGTGCGGTCGAAGCCGTTGACTATCAATACCGTTCCACGGTTTTCCTTGGCATGGTAGGCCGACAGAATTTCGGACGGGAAACTTTCGCCTCCCTTGTTTACGGCCGTTACTTTGAAACTATAGACCAGACCGGGTTCTGCATCGAAGGTATAATAATTGTCCTTGACATACGTACCATTGTCCCAACCTCCATGTCCCAAACGGGTGTAGACAATGTATCCGCGAGGACTGGCCGACGGTTCCTGTGGGTCGATGACTCCTTGCCATGACAACAAGAACTGCTTTCCGGATTCCTGGATGGCGAATCGGGTGACAGGCAATGGCTGCACTACATAGTCGGTATTATGCATTGTT
>JAFYRK010000066.1 GCA_017559545.1 Bacteroidales bacterium | reverse complement strand
CGCTCAGTACAAGAACGAAGAACCGTTCATGTTCACTCCTGAACAGATTGCCGCTTACACCACCATCGGTGGCGCACCTCACTTGGACGGCGCATACACCGTATTCGGACAAGTATTGGAAGGCATGGAAACCGTAGAAAAGATTGAAGGTACCAAGACTGGCCGCGCCGACCGTCCGGTAGAAAATGTACGAATTTTGAAAGCAACTGTGCTTGAATGATTACCGTAAACCGACACACGCTCGAGAACGGACTCCGCATCGTCCATTCCGAAGACAAAAATACTCAAATGGTGGCCCTGAACGTGCTCTACAATGTGGGAGCACGGGATGAACACCCCGACCATACGGGCTTTGCCCACCTCTTCGAACACCTCATGTTCGGCGGTTCCATCCACATTCCCGACTACGACGTGCACGTGCAGAATGCCGGAGGAGAGAACAATGCATGGACCAACAACGACATCACCAACTATTACATCACCCTGCCCCGACAGAACGTAGAAACAGGGTTCTGGTTGGAAAGCGACCGCATGCTCTCGCTCGACTTCAACGAGAAGAGCCTGGAAGTGCAACGCCATGTAGTAGTAGAAGAGTTCAAGCAACGGAACCTGAACCAACCGTACGGTGATATAGGGCATTTGGTGAGAGGATTGGTCTATAAAGCACACCCTTATCAATGGCCAACCATCGGCAAGGAACCGGCACACATCGAGAATGCAACGCTGGACGACGTGAAGGATTTCTTCTTCCGTTTCTACGCTCCGAACAACGCCATCCTGTCCGTTACGGGAAACATCAGCTTTGAAGATACCGTTGCATTGGCCGAGAAATGGTTCGGACCGATTCCTAGACGCAACGTTCAGCCTCGCAACCTGCCGGTAGAGCCTAAGCAAACGGAAGAACGACGCATGACTGTGGAACGCAATGTTCCGGTAGACGCCTTGCATCTGGTATTCCATAAGTGCGACCGTCTGCATCCAGACTATCACGTGTTCGACATGCTGAGCGACCTGTTGAGCGCCGGCCGATCCAGCCGTCTCATCCAGCACCTTGTGGTGGAACGACAAGTATTCGGCAGCATTGACGCCTATATCTCGGGTAGCATAGACGCAGGTATGTTCTATGTCGTAGGCAAGATAGCACCGGGAGTAACCCTAGAGGAAGCGGAAGCCGCCGTCTGGAAGGAACTGGAAGCCATGAAAACGGAAGACATTGCTGAAGAAGAACTCGAAAAGGTTAAGAACCGTTACGAAAGTGAACAGATATTCAGCAATATCAATTATTTGAACGTTGCCACCAACCTCGCCTTCTTCGAACTGTTAGGCCGTGCCGAAGACATCAACTACGAAGTGGAGAAATACCGCTCGGTAACGGCAGAACGTATCAAGGAAGTGGCTCAACGGACGTTTGTTCGTGAGAACTGTTCAGTATTGTATTACAAAGCAAAGAAATGATTGCATCCTCCCACTACAAAGCCTTGCTTAAACTCGGCCTGCCCATCGTTATTGGGCAGTTAGGGATGATTGTCCTCGGTTTTGCCGATACGCTCATGATAGGCCATCACAGTACCGAGGAATTGGCTTCGGCCAGTTTCGTGAACAATGTGTTCAACTTGGTCATCATCTTTGCCACTGGCTTTTCGTATGGATTGACTCCCATCGTAGGAAGCCTTTTCGGAAGCGGAGAACGGAAAGCCGTAGGACGCACTTTGAAAAATGCGCTTTGGGCGAATGGAGCAATAGCCGTTTTGCTCAGCGTTCTCATGGGCATCCTCTACCTGAACATCCACCGATTAGGACAACCGGTAGAACTGTTGCCGTTGATGCGTCCTTACTATCTTGTACTGCTTCTCTCGCTGGTCTTCGTGCTATTGTTCAACGCCTTCAAGCAATTTGCCGACGGAATTACAGACACCAAAACATCCATGTGGTTACTCATCGGGGGGAACACGCTGAACATCCTCGGCAATTGGACACTGATTTACGGGCACTTCGGTTTCCCTGAATTGGGATTGCTAGGAGCCGGCATCGCTACCCTCACCTCCCGCATACTGATGCTCGTGGCATTCATCGTCATCTTCCTAACCGCCAAACGCTACCAGACATACAGAGAAGGCTTCCTGGAAGGAAACCTCAACCGAAAAGATTTCTCCGAACTGAACAAACTCGGCTGGCCTGTAGCCTTGCAAATGGGTATGGAAACAGCTTCCTTCAGTTTGGCAACCATCATGGTCGGCTGGTTAGGCGCCATGGCATTAGCAGCTCATCAGGTCATGATGACTATCGGCCAATTGGGATACATGATGTACTATGGCATGGCAGCAGCCGTAGCCGTACGCGTGAGCAATTTTCATGGGCAAAAAGACATGGTAGGAGTCCGCCATTCGGCCAATGCAGGCTTCCACCTCATTTTGGCAATGGCCATCTGTGTAGCCATCCCGCTCTTCTTATTAAGAAATGAAATCGGCGGTTGGTTTACGGACAACGACGAAGTAACCCTCATGGTGGCAAGCCTCATCATACCGTTCATCATCTACCAGTTCGGCGACGGAATGCAATGCACCTACTCCAATGCCCTCCGCGGCATTGCCGATGTAAAGCCGGTGATGTACATCGCCCTCATCGCCTATTTCATCATTTCCCTTCCGGCAGGCTACCTGTTCGGTTTCGTATTCGATTGGGGATTGACAGGCATCTGGCTCTCCTTCCCTTTCGGACTCACCAGCGCCGGACTGATGTTCTACATCCGTTTCCGGCAACAGACGG
>JAFYRK010000065.1 GCA_017559545.1 Bacteroidales bacterium | reverse complement strand
GTCCTATATTCGTGGGAGGCGGAATCGGTATTGAGCAGGCATGGGTAGCGAATGAAAGCTACATTGAAGATTATGTCTCGATCGGCCTTTTTGATGGATGGCGAGGAGTAAAGACATTCAAAGGCATTAACGTCCCGGTATATGCCAATATCAAAGGTATCTGGGAGGATAAGAAAATATCCCCGACATTTGATGTAAAAGCCGGATTCAATCTCGGTATAGCCTGGGGCCTTATGGGAGAAGTAGGAGCCGGTTGCAGATTTGATCTTGGCAAAACAGCCTTAGCCGCAACTGCATTCATTAAGGGAGTATACGAAGAAGAAAGCCTGGTATCAGATGATAATAAATATGTAGAAGACTGGTTTACTTCACTTGGAGTCAAAGTTGCTTGGGAGTTCTAAATTCACCTTTATCTAACAATAACAGTGTACGCTACTTCTCTTTCATCACTCTATAGGTTTTTCTGTTGTTCCAGCTGTTTCATTCTGGATTTGCCATTCATGTCCCATTTTCCGAAGTTGTATGACAGGCCAAGGAGAATGCAACGCCCGACATTATTGTAATATGTATCCTCTATATAATCTGCAGACGATACGTGGATGAAGGACTTATTGCTTCCGAGGATATCATAGGCCGACAGGCTGATGCTGAAGGATTTTATCTCTTTTGCAATTCGGAAATTCAAAAGGTATTCAGGTTTGTTGAAGTCCCCTTCGAAACCTCGATAACCATTGAAATCAAAGCGGCTTTCGATTTCCCAACCGGTTTTGTCCTTCCAGAGCAATTCGGCAAAAGCATTGCCTCGCCAGTTGTTCACCTTTGTCGAATGCAAACTGACATATCTTGTTCTTGCATTATCCACAGCCCCTCCGCATCGTATCGAATAAGCCCGAATCTCGTATTTCAGTTCTGCCTTTAACTGCCAATCCAGCCTCGAACTGCGGCTCTCCATAAAACCGCTTTCTCCGCTGTAGAATCTGTTGCCATTGCGGTCTCCATAAAACCAGCTCATCATTGTAGAATAATCAAAACTCTCCGTGTCGAGGCCCTTAAGAGTCTCTTTCGCAATGTAGTTCGAATTGCTGCTGGCCATAATCCTTGGGGTTACAATCAGGTTGAGACTCTTGGATTTGTTCAACGGCTGCACATAATTGATATTCAGTCCCGCATTGTAATGAGGGCTGTGGGCATTGACCGGGATTGAGTATCTTACAGATGCATCGTCATACCAACTCGCCAGAGTCTTCTCATTGAATGACATAGCACCATTCAATCTGATGTTGATAGCCGCATTTCTCATTTTCGCCGAGCGAATCCTTGCCTGCATCACTAGATTCTGACGGTAACCGGATTTCAGATAGATGTTTCCGACCGATATGCTGACAGGATTGGAGGCATCAAGTACGGTATTGAAGTTCTGAGCACCTGACGGAACCTCGCTGTTGCCGACCGTGGAGATCGTGAATGATTTTTTCCCCACATCATTGAATGTGAATGAGGCCATCGGGCCAGCACCTATGCTCCATATACCGATGCTCTTGCTGAGGGCATCCGGTACTGCGGTGTGACTGATCTTGTCTTCATAGATACGTCCTCCGAATTCAATGTTGACCAGCTTATTTCTTCCATCGTTGCTTCCGTAATGCAGAACCAGGCTCTGAACGAGACTCAGTTCACTGTCTCCTGAGTTTTTTGAATAATACTCATTTCGGCTTAAGTCGGCCGCATTTAGTGCGTCTTTCGTCTCTTTTATGAAATTGAAACCTGCACCTGCATGCGTACGAATCTCCCAGTGTTTGGCAAACTGCATGTCGTATGAAAATGTCCCGTCAAGCTTTACGGCATCAGTCCTGTCATTGAATATAAGCGAGCGCTGATCTGCGACACCCTTCAGCCATGCAGTCGAAGACTCTGTACTTTCTCCACGACCACCATCGTATGTTACATTTCCTTTGAAAGATATTCGATGGGTCTCGTCCTTGCCAAGGGAATAGCGTCCTCTCATTCCAATTGCTGCTCCAAAGTCATTAGACATACCTGTCGTCAGCGACCGGCTGCTATTGAGATCTGCAGTTGAATTATTTGTTGTGGAAGACTCCTCCCTGCCTATCTTGCGATTGCCATAGTTCAAGTCCAGGGTAGTTTGAATGCCTTCTGCAGAGGGCTTGTTAAGAGGATTTCCTATGGAAAGATGAGCAGTAAGAGAATTATTTATATCATTGTTGTTCCGGTGGCGGGAAGTTGTCAGACTTTCTCCAGAGGCAAGAAATGACGTGCGGCTGGATACCATTCTGTCATTATTGCTTTTAAAGTCGTATGAAGCAGAACTGTTGAACTCTTGTTCCGGGATCCTGGAGGTGTTGTAGTTCACTCCGAACGTTGCCGTGTTCGACAATCCCGAGGCCGCGCGTTCCAACTGATTTATATTTATATTGTTACCGCCACCAAGTAATGTGGCCTGGTCATCGTCTCCGTAATACGACACATACAATTTTGCACTGTATAACGCACGGCTTCCATCTCCGAACAGGTCGGAATTCTTGTCCTTTATGGAAGCGCCTCCACTGGCAGACGCCTGTCCGAACCATCCGTTGCGAAACTCGTCTTTCAGCCTCACGTCCATCTTTTTCCTCTTCCTTGACAGACCGGTTCTGTCCCGGCCATCCTCATCAATGACGTGTATTTTGTTTACGATGAAGGCGGGAAGGTTTTCAAGGGCCTTTGAGACATCGCCCGCAAAGAAGGTCTTTCCTTCAATCGTTATTGTGGATACAGGTTCTCCGTTTACTTTGACTTGGCCTTTTCCGACCTCTATCCCGGGCATCTTCTTAAGCAGATCACCCAGGTTTGCGTTGCTTGACGTCTGGAATGATGTAGCATTGTATATCAGCGTATCTCCTTTCGTGGTGACAAGGTCGCCCATAGCCGTTATGGCTGCTCCTTCCAGCTCCTTGATGTCCTCTTCCAGTCTTACGGAGACACTTGGCATCTTCCGTGCTTCCAACAATACCTCCTCCTTGTGGGGCTTGTATCCGAGCATCTGAACATTCAGAGCGTATCTACCAGCCGGAACAGGAAACAGTTGAGCCAAACCCTTCTTGTCCGTAAATGCAAAGGCGACCGCCACCGTATCCCCCTGGGGTACGATATAGACGGTCGCCATCTGAACTGGCAGATTGTTTCCTGTCTCTGTCACCTTGACATTAAGCCCTGCCTGATTTGTGTCGGCAGTTCCCGCAGTCTGGCCTAAGGCTATACCCATTGTCAGACATAGACAGAGCAAGGCTGTCAAATAACGATACATCATTAAACCCTATTTCATTTTAGAATTCTGCCACTCGCTGAACCCTAACATTATTCCTGAGAATACCGATCCCATCAGAAGCATCCTCCAGATACTGAATGCCTCATACATTCCTAAAGCCCAACTGACAAGCATATACAGGGCATTTATTCACAATAAGTCAAGCCATATCTGATGCCATATAAATATGACATATCATCTTCGTTAATTTCGAATCCCTGATATACCTGAGGAGTTCCGTAATCTTTGCTGGAATCCTGATGCGCAGCCACCTGCATTCCAAAACCATTCCTGGCCCCATTGCTGTCTGTCAATGTCAGGTATCCCATAAAGCTGCAGGGCCCCGGATAATAATAGCAGGACCACTCGGCTGGTGCCACTTCATAGATCCCCATTTCATAAGTGCCGGAACTGATCGTATTGCCTGATTCAACGATGGAGTATGTCATATCGTGATTGAGGAACACCTTCGCACCATCCTGCAACTTTCTTCCGGCCTGCAGTTTTACGGTTGCCGGCTCGATAAGATGTTCCGGCATCCATTCTTCAAAACAGATCACACTGCTGACCTCATACTCCCCGAACATTACCTTATAACCGTCGAGAAGCAGATGGTCCACCAGAATGTCACCTTCCGTAACATAAGCCAGGCGATGTTTCTTGACAGCATAATCAATATCATTTTCAGGCTTATATTCTGCTGTAAGATCCTCGAACAAATATACTTCCTGTGTCGGCCCGAAGATGCCGTGTGGCCCTTCACCCTTTACAATCAGCACATAGAAAGTCCTCCTTCCGTTCTTTTCAAAATTCACCTCCCAAAGAAGTTGAGTCACAATCTGACTGTCAGGAAGAACATTACTGAAGACAGAAGGGAATTCCTTGCAGGAATTACTGAAATTCATTATGCTGCCTGTATCTCTAAGATCACCTTTAGCATCATAAACCTCCATCCCAATTCTACCGGTAGGGCTTGCAATATCATACTCAACGAACTTGCAGATGCCGTTATCCATAAAAATAGGATCCTCTCCTATAAACATAGCAACAGATTCCCCATATTTGCCGCCGACAAGACATTCATAATCCACCAGAATTCTTCCTCCCTTAGAAGTCTCGATGTCGAATCCTTCCTGAACTGCGCTGAACACTGTTTCCCATTCTCCCCAGTTCTCCGTGTCTGGACGATAGTCATCTGCAATGCAGACCTTTACTTCAACCTTCCGCTCCGCTTGTGTCAGGTTCGCAGGAATGGCAAAAGCAATAATTGCTCTTGAGCACTTTGGATAATCGTCATTCTCTTTGTACCATTCTTTATAGAACTCAGGAAACTTTTCCTTGAGTTCACCTATCAATGCCGCAAGTTCGGAATCATTCGTTACAACAGTCGGCTCCTCAGATTCAACACCTTCTATCTCTACGACGTACTTGAATGACTTGAATGCCATACCAGGTTGAAACTTGGTCATCACCTGCTGATATTCAACTTCAAACCAGCAGGTATCACCTAAATACGAAATCCTATCTTTCTCATCGGAAGTCCCGAGCACTTCCGGCTCGAAATAGTGACTGCCCAAGCAAGCACTCATACTCACTGCACACAGCAGCATAATCAGAATCCGTTTCATAAAAGTTCGTTTAACTATCTATCAATATATAGATGCAAAACCGTAGCGTTTCGTTCCAGACTACAAATATAATCGGGGGGGGCAGAAATACAAGTAATTCACGCTATTTATTTTAACTCCGGCCAGAAGGCTCACGCCCTCTGACCGGCATATTTATGTTTAACAACCTAGGATGTTCATCCCTTAAGGTCCCTGATGGCTTCCATCGCCTCGTCAAGTTTCTTCATATTGGTCTTCTGCTGCTTTACGCCCCAGATAATTCCCAATGCAATCATAAATGCGGTGATGGCAATGATCGGAAGATTCATAGTGTAGTTTGCAGCTATCATCACAGTCCATCCTGCAAGAATGATCAGAGGAAGAATCATCGCCTTATCAGCGATTGCTCTCCAGTATCCGTGCTGGGCAACATTCTCGCTTGCCTTGCTCACAGGAAGTATAGCAAGTTCTTTCGGATTAAGAGTCTTGTAGCATTTACGGTCCAGCAGGAACTGTGCGATGCATATGGCGACGAACAGTGCAGTAAATCCCCAGTGGAATCCCATATTTACAAAACCGACCACTCCGACAGGACAAAGAGCATATATCAGGAATCTCTGCCTGTACCATTGCTCGGTACGGTTGATCTTGGTTCTGATTGTCTCGGACATTAACTTCTCATTGATCAGTGACTGCTTGTTCAGCTTCTCATTGATATATCCGTACTGTTCCCTGAGGGATTCAAGTTCCATTAAAGCGTCATTATGTGCCATGGTAGAATAAATTAAGCGTTTGACATTTGTTTCAACTGTTCCTTGATACGGAACAACCTGGTGGTGACGTTTGCCAGAGATATGCCCATAATGCCGGCAATATCCTCATAGGTCATATTCTCCAGCCACAGCAGTATGATCGCCCTGTCAAAGGGC
>JAFYRK010000064.1 GCA_017559545.1 Bacteroidales bacterium | reverse complement strand
TCAATCTGGTTCAAGAGTGCAAACCGTGGAGAAGTTGTAGCTCTTACGGATCCTGACCTTGAGGGCTTTACTCAGGTAGCTGACCTTGCGTCCCTTCAGTCTGCTTTTGCTGCGAAGGCTCCTAAGATATATATCAAGCTTGATGGCGCGCCTTACGAATTGGGTATGTTTGACATCACTGCCGGTGTTGAGGTTGTAGGTGAGCAAGGTGTTGACGGCTCACGTCCGGTTATCAATGGTGAGTTCCATATTGCTGACGGATATGACGGTGGTGCAATCAAGTTCGAGACAGTCGAGCTCAATGGTAAGAAGGAAGCTTATGGTTTCCCTCTCCAGCTCAAGAATGGTGGTGCAGAGGATAAGACTGTTGCAAGCATCGTGTTCAAGAACTGTAACATTACCGGTTACAGCAAGGGTCTTATGTATGAGTGGGGTAAGAAACTCTTCACAGAGCGCCTTGCTTGGGACGGTTGTGTGATCTGGGATGTGAACAAGAGCTTTGAAAATGGCGGTGACGGTATTGACTTGCGTAACGCTTCGGACATCAAGTCATTGGAGGTTATCAACAATACAGTATATAATGGTTTCCGTACATTCATTAGACTTGATGCGGCTGTGATTATCGGCGCACTCAAGGTTGAGAATAATACACTAATGAATGTGAGCTACAATGCAGGCAATGCAAATACCAACAACAGTGGTCTGATGGGTATCAAGTGTGTTCCTACTTCAGCGACATTCAAGCATAATCTCGTCATGAATATGCCGGACGGTTGCGGTCTCACAAGAAAGGCTGCTGCCAACCTTACTCCAAGCGAACTTGGAATGGTATATTCAAATAACCACTTCTATAATGTAGGTGCTACATTCTTCTCTGAGACTGATGCGGCTGACCAGAATAACAGAGTTTCTCAGGCTGAGGCCTTGGCTGGTGGCGGAAGTATCCTTTCTGCAGATCCTTGCTACAATGCAAAGGGTGGTGTGTTCAACCTTACAAACGCAGAGCTTATTTCTGCGAAGGTCGGTGCTCCTCAGTGGCAGGTAACTTTCGTTGAGAAGGAGGAGGATCTTACACTTGCATGCCTCGACGGTGCTCATACATGGAATTTCAACGATGCCAAGTATTTCTCAGGTACTATCGAGAAGCACATGGTCCGAGACTTCCTTTATATGGGAGCAAAGGATGTGAAGCTTTCTGTCGATGCAGGAGCGATAAACTTCACTGGAGCTTCAGTAACCAAGAAGAACGTACCTCTCGACGGTTATGTTGCATTCAAGGTCAATCAACCAGGTTCAGTCTATATCAATGCTGTTGATCCAGAAGGTCTTGGTAATCATCTTGTAGTTGCTGTAGGTCCGGTGGATGGCTCTTCAGCTACAATTAAGGGTGGTGCTGTGGCTTATGCACACAACACAACTAACCAGAAGATTCTCATCAGCGACATCACTGAGGAGTCTCTTGTATATGTCTATGCATCAGGTCCGGTTGGCCTTAAGGCTCTTGCTTGGGCTCTTGACCTCAGACAGGTAAACACAGCTCTTGATACTCCTGCACCTGCACTCGAGCCAGCAAAGATCGATCAGGGTCAGGCTCAGGAGGCAGTCGTTACTTGGGAGCCTGTTGCAAATGCAGGTTCATATTCAGTAGTATTCAGCGGAAAAACTTATACTGTAGAGGAGGGCACTTCATATACTATCTCATCAGATGTGGTGAAGTTCCTTGATGCTGGTTCATATAAGGTTGAGGTTTATGCAAATCCAGCAGAGGGAGATATCTATAATACTCCTTCATCGGCAGGTACTGCAGTTCTGACAATCGCTGCCAAGGCTGCTGCAGGTGGCTCAGAGGAATTCATCGTTTCTTCAACAGATGACCTTCTCAACGCAATCTCAAGTGGTAAGTCAGACATCACTCTTGCTTACTCATCGACTCCTTACGATCTTGGAACAGTGACTGTGACATCACCTCTCCGTCTCACAGGACAGAAGAGCGGTAATGCTTACACTCCAATCGTTGCAAGCTTCAAGGTTTCCGGTGACTTCCAGGCTCTCGTTCTCCGCAACCTCGATATCGACGGTACATCTGCTGCCGGTGCGGTTATCGTTGAGGATAAGGAAGCTGAGAAGGATGCTGAGGGATATCAGGTGAAGGCTGATACTGTTGCAATCTATGATTCTTATATCCACGATGGCGCTGCACGTCTTTACGACAACAGCGGCAAGGCTGCATCTTGCGTTCAGAATCTTATTTTCAGCGGCATCCACGTTGAGAATACTTCGAACGGCAACGATATGATCGATATGCGTAACGGTCACTATCATAAGGTGGTGATTGTGAACAGTACATTCTCTAACTCTGCACGTACATTCATCCGTACAGATGCAGGCAGCGAGATCAACTACCTCACAGTACGCAACAATACATTCTACAAGCTTTGTACAAATTCGACAAGCAAGGATAACAACGGTCTCTTCCATGTAAGAGGAACTGCAGGTTCTGGTATGATTGACTATAGAATCGTGAACAATATCTTCTATTCTATCCTCATTGATACTGATCCTGAAAATGCGGCCGGCTATCCAAGATTCATCAGCAAGAATGCTGCAGCTCTCAAGCCTAATGT
>JAFYRK010000063.1 GCA_017559545.1 Bacteroidales bacterium | reverse complement strand
GGTCTTCTTTGTGAGAATGTGGCTCTTGAAAGCGTGCTTTCTCTTAACTTTTCCCGTTCCGGTAAGCGTGAAACGCTTTTTTGAACCGGAGTTGGTCTTAATCTTTGGCATAGTTAAATTTGATTTAGTTAATAAATATATTCATTTGAAACCTCACGGTTTACAAATTTCATGTTTACTTTTTCTTAAGTGGTGCGATCATCATGATCATCCTCTTACCCTCAAGCTTAGGCATCTGCTCTGCTCTTCCGTACTCCTCGAGTTCTACCGCGAAACGAAGAAGAAGCTTTTCTCCCTGGTCAGCGTAGATAATCGAGCGGCCCTTGAAGAAGACTGAAGCCTTAACCTTCGAGCCCTCCTGGAGGAACTCCTGAGCGTGCTTGAGCTTGAATTGGAAATCATGCTCGTCTGTATTAGGACCGAATCTGATCTCCTTGATGACTATCTTGGCTGCGTTAGCCTTCATCTCCTTAGCTTTCTTCTTCTGCTGATAGAGATACTTCTGATAGTCAATTATCTTACATACAGGAGGATCAGCCTTTGCGCTTATCTCCACCAGATCGAGTTCCTGCTCATCAGCCATCTTCAAGGCATCTCTAAGCGAGAAGACTCCCTGCTCAGGAATGTTCTCTCCTACAAGTCGTACCTGAGGGGCTGTGATTTCCTCATTGATTCTCAATCCGTCATCGTCCTTCTTGACCTGATTAGGCTTCTGTCCTGGACGACCATTAGGTCTTGGGCCAGCTGGGCGTGGACCTGGTTTAAATGGTGCTGCGATAAGTTTATCCTCCTATAAGTTAAGTTAATAATAGTTATATGGTTATGACAGCTGATCCTTAATCTCATTGCTTACCAGAGCAACGAAATCATCAACCGGCATAGAACCTGCGTCAATACCTCCCTGTCTTCTGACAGAAACCGTACCCTCAGTCATCTCCTTTTCACCTACAATCACAAGGAAAGGAATCCTCTTGAGTTCACTCTCACGGATTCGCTTACCTAATGTCTCATTACGATCATCTACGGCGGCGCGAATATCGCAATTATTCAGCAAATTACAAACTTTTTTTGCATATTCCTCGTACTTTTCGCTGACAGGCACGATGTTAACCTGATCAGGAGTCAACCAGAGAGGAAGCTTTCCGCCTGTGTGCTCGAGGAGCACTGCTACAAAGCGCTCGAGAGAGCCGAATGGAGCACGGTGGATCATAATAGGACGATGCTTCTGGTTATCGCTTCCGATGTACTCGAGCTCAAAACGCTCTGGAAGGTTATAGTCAACCTGGATTGTACCAAGCTGCCACTTTCTTCCGATAGCATCCTTAACCATGAAGTCGAGTTTTGGACCATAGAATGCTGCCTCACCGTACTCTACTACAGTATTGAGGCCTTTCTCCTCAGCTGCCTCAATGATAGCAGCCTCTGCCTTTGCCCAGTTCTCATCAGATCCGATGTACTTTGACTTGTTATCAGGGTCACGAAGCGACACCTGTGCGACATAATCCTTGAAATCCAATGTCTTGAACACATAGAGGATAATGTCGATAACCTTGCAGAACTCCTCCTTGATCTGATCCGGACGCACGAAAAGGTGAGCGTCATCCTGAGTGAAGCTACGTACACGTGTAAGTCCGTGGAGCTCACCGCTCTGCTCGTAACGGTATACTGTACCGAACTCAGCAAGTCTGAGCGGAAGATCCTTGTATGAACGTGGCTTAGCCCTGTAGATCTCACAGTGGTGAGGGCAGTTCATCGGCTTGAGCAGGTACTCCTCGCCTTCCTGTGGTGTGTGGATAGGCTGGAATGAGTCCTTACCGTATTTTGCATAGTGACCTGAAGTCACATAAAGATCCTTGTTTCCGATGTGTGGAGTAACTACGGGAAGATAGCCATAAGACTTCTGGAGCTTCTTGAGGAAGTTCTCGAGTCTCTCACGGAGAGCGGCACCCTTAGGGAGCCACAATGGAAGACCCTGACCAACTCTCTGAGAGAATGTGAAGAGCTCCATATCCTTACCGATCTTTCTATGGTCACGCTTCTTGGCCTCCTCCATCATCAAGAGGTACTCGTCAAGAAGAGACTTCTTAGGGAAGGTTACACCATACACACGTGTAAGCATCTGACGCTCCTGGTCACCTCTCCAGTATGCACCTGCAATCGCAGTGAGCTTTACAGCCTTGATGACTGAAGTATCCTTGAGATGTGGTCCACGGCAGAGATCTGTAAAATCACCGTTTGTATAGAAAGTGATTGTGCCGTCCTCAAGCTCGCTGATGAGCTCGCACTTATACTCATCTCCCTTCTCTGTGAATGTCTTGAGCGCCTCGGCCTTTGAAACCTCTGTTCTGACGAAAGGATTCTTCTGGCGGGCAAGCTCGATCATCTTATCCTCGATAGCCTTGAGATCAGCCTCCACGAGAGTCTTGTCGCCGAAGTCTACGTCATAGTAGAAACCTGTCTCGATAGCAGGTCCGATACCGAACTTGACTCCTGGATAGAGAGCCTCAAGAGCAGCTGCAAGAAGGTGTGATGACGAATGCCAGAACACGTGCTTTGCCTCTGCATCCTCCCACTTGTGGAGACGGATTGCCGCATCCTGAGTAATAGGACGTGTCACATCATATACTGTTCCTTTTCCTGTCGTGTCGTCAGCCGTAACAACTGTAGCAGCCAATACGTCTGCTGCCAATCTTGGGCTGATGCTGTTCGCAATGTCAAACGCTGAGACTCCGCTTTCATACTGTCTCACGCTTCCGTCAGGAAATGTAATGTTAATCATGGCTTTATTATATTATAATATGTATTAAACAAGTCTTATCAATCCAAGAATGCAAAGGTACGAAATTTTTCTTATCTTTGTACCACAAAGACACTTAATATGGAACAAAATCTCATCAGAAAGGACATGTGGAACACAGCTGCAAAAGCCGGACTTGTTCTCGGTCTGATATCGACAGCCTACATGTTTCTCACTCAACTGATGGCAGGCTCATCAGGCTTCATGATGACAATTCTCAGCTTCCTTCTGTGGGCTGCCAAGTTTGGAGGATGTATCTGGATAATGTCTTTCTTCATGAAGGCGCATGTTACCGAACATCCGGAAGTGGACAACAAGGGAACCTGCAACCTCGGTATGGCAACGGCCTTGCTTTCCGCTCTTGTTTATTCCGCTGCAGCATTCGCCAACATCGCTTTCATCAGCGGAGATGCCATGGTTGAGCAGATGAACCAGATAATGCAGCAGATGGGATCCATGATGGACTCGAACACAATGAATATGATGGAGACATACATGGAGAAACTCCCGCAGATAACATTCTTCTCGAATCTCATATACTGCTTCATTTACGGAACAGTACTTTCATATATCCTGTCACGCAACATTCCAAGCAGGGACCCGTTTGCTGACTATAAACCAGACCAGCAGTAATTCATTATGGAATACACAAAGGATCTTTCTATCGTAATCTCTCTGTACAACGAAGAGGAATCACTTCATGAACTAGTGAAGTGGATCGAAGACGTAATGCAGAAAGAGGGATACACTTATGAGATAATAATGGTAGATGACGGCAGCCGGGATGCTTCCTGGAAGATAGTCAAAGAGCTTTCAGAGAAGAACGAATGCGTCAGAGGCATATCTTTCCGCCGCAACTACGGCAAGTCTGCAGCACTCTACCATGGATTCAAAGCTGCACAGGGACGCGTTGTCGTGACAATGGACGCAGACCTCCAGGATTCACCGGAGGAGATTCCGGAAATGTACAGAATGGTTGTTGAGGAAGGATATGACATCGTATCCGGCTGGAAGAAGCAGAGATTCGACAACAAGCTGACAAAGAACATCCCGTCAAAGCTTTACAATGCGACTGCACGATGGGTGACAGGCATCAAGCTGCACGACATGAACTGCGGTCTTAAGGCATACCGCAATGAAGTGGTCAAGAATATAGAGGTGTATGGTGAAATGCATAGATATATCCCATATCTTGCCAAAAACGCCGGATTCGACAAGATTACAGAGAAACCGGTTCAGCACCAGAAGAGGAAATACGGAGTCAGCAAATTCGGCCTTGAGAGATTCGTAAACGGATTCCTGGATCTGATTTCACTATGGTTCCTCAGCAGGTTCGGCAAGAAACCGATGCACTTCTTCGGCTTCACAGGCATCCTCATGTTCCTTGCAGGAGCAGTGTTGGCAATATGGGTAATTGCAGAGAAACTGATCCAGCAGGGCCAGGGCCTTCTTTACAGACCTGTAACAGAACAACCATTGTTCTATCTGGCACTTGTTGCCGTAATCCTCGGATTCCAGCTATTCCTCGCGGGATTCATCTGCGAGATGGTTTCAAGAAACAGCGCCGAACGCAACTGCTACAAGATCCGAGAGGAAATCTAATACTGAAACGACACACTATACGACTAAAGGGATTCCGGACATACTCCAGAATCCCTTTTTTTTGTGGTAATGTTGCCAAAAACAGTTGGTGACATTGGATAAAAAGAAAGGGAAATAGGTAGAACCGCCACACGTAGTTCGGACTATTTTCCTTTCTTTTTATTGTCCATGTTTCTAAAGTATAAATACCATTTGACATAGTTCT
>JAFYRK010000062.1 GCA_017559545.1 Bacteroidales bacterium | reverse complement strand
TCTGTAAGACCATATCCGATAGCATATGGGAACTTAGCCTTGAGCAGGAACTTCTCTACCTCAGGGTCAAGCTTTGCACCTCCGATTCCGTAGAATGTCACATGACCTCCGAATGTAGCCTTAAGTTTCATTCCGATGATCCTGCACATAAGTCCGTTCATATGCTCGTTCATCCATGAGAGTGTGCGGCTCTTCTGGATCGTTGGAAGCACGCTGCCCTTGTAGACCTTCTCGATGATAAGAGGCACAGTAAGCATTGTTGTAGGCTTCACGATCTTGAGCGCCTTCATCAGGAGTGACGGTACAGGCGGCTTAGGCAAGTAGTATACGGTCGCTCCGCAGTACATCGGGTAAAGCATTCCGAGGGTCATCTCGAGAGTGTGCGCCATCGGGAGGATAGAAAGCCACCTGTCCTTGTTGGTCCTCTTGCATGAGTGGTAGCATGTGATCACGTTTGAAGCGAGGTTTCTGTGGCTGAGCACAACTCCCTTTGCACTGCCTGTTGTGCCTGAAGTATAGATGATGGTTGCGATCTCGTCCGGTGTCGGGACGCTTGGCCTTCCGTCACATGTGAACTTTTCCTCGTCCGCCTTGATCACCTCGAATGTGTCCATATCGATGACGAGGGTCATCTTCTCCCTATACTCTGGGCTGAGCTTTGATGCAAGTTTCTGTGATACGAAGATCACCTTGCTCTCGGAATGCTCAAGGATGTTGTTGACCTCATTCTCCGAACTGTCAGGGAGGATAGGAATGGAAATTCTGCCGAATGCCACTGTGCTGAAGAACGCTACGGACCAGTTAGGCATGCTCTGGGAAAGGATTGCAACCTTGTCGCCGGCACCGATGCCGTACTGCGTCAGCATCTTCGAGAGGCTATCGCACTTGGATTTGAATTCTGCGAATGTGTAGCCGCCTTCCTTTGTGTCGTACCACTGAGTGAACTGCTTCTTGGAATAGACGGTTGTTGCGTACTCATACAGTTTTGCGAGGGTATCGACATACTTCTCCCTCATCTTCTGCATACGCTTGTAAAGTTGTAACATAAATATTTAGGTTTTAGTGAGTAATGTACATGTCAGGGTGCTTGCCGACAAGGTGCATTTCTTCATACATCTTCTGTATGCGCTCCATATCTGCTCTCGCATCGTCTGTCAACTCTACCTTTTGGCCGCGGCTGATGCGCTTTGTGCCCCAGTCGAAATAACCCATATATACAGGGCATCCCACTTCGCGGGCGATTGTGTGGAATCCTGTCTTCCATCTTTTAACAGGCTGGCGTGTTCCTTCCGGAGCGAGTGCCAGGTGTACGACCTTACGTGCCTTCATCTCCTTGATGACGCTGAGGACAACGTTGCTGCCTCTCTTTCTGTCTACAGGGATGCCCCCAAGCTTGCGGAGCAACCATCCGAGAGGTCCCCAGAAAAGTTCACCCTTCACCATGCAGTAAGGTTTTCCGCCTACCGATGTATAATATAGGTATGAAATGACGAAGTCCCAGATTGATGTGTGGGGTACGCCAAGGATAATGCATTTGTCTTCAGGGACTACTGGGTCGACCGCTGTCCAGCCGAGTGTGCGGAGTAGCCAGCCGCAAAATTTTCTCCACATAATATTAAATGTTAACGTCTTCAAGCTCGGCCTCGCTGCGGAGGTTGGTACGGATGAAGTTCTGTCTTTCGATGGTGTTGTCTCCCATGTAGAACTCCATGATCTCTGCAATCGACTCCTCGTCACTGAGCTTCACTCTATCGAGTCTCATCTTCTCGCCGATGAATTCCACGAACTCGTTAGCCGAGATTTCTCCGAGACCTTTGAATCGTGTGATCTCCACTCCACCCTTCATTTCCTTGAGCGCCTTCTCCTTTTCCTCTCTTGTGTAGCAGTAGCGTACTTCCTTCTTGTCCTTGATTCTGAATAGTGGGGTCTGAAGGATGTGTACGTGTCCTCTTCTGACGAGGTCAGGGTAGTATTTCATGAAGAATGTCAGCACAAGCATGCGGATGTGCATTCCGTCGTCATCGGCATCGGTTGCGATGATGATCTTGTTATATCTGAGGTTCTCCATATCATCTTCCACGCCAAGGGCGTTGACAAGGAGTGCGAGCTCCTCGTTTTCTGCAACCTTCTTGCGGCTTTCCTTGTAACAGTTGATAGGCTTACCTCTAAGGCTGAACACCGCTTGGGTCTTTGCATTGCGGGCCTTTGTGATGGTTCCGCTCGCAGAGTCTCCCTCGGTGATGAATATGCTTGTGAACTCAGCAAGTTCCTTCTTGGCTGCCGGAAGCTTGTCGTTGTAATGGATCTCGCAGTCGCGGAGCTTGCGGTTGTAGATGTTCGTTCTCTTGTTTCTCTCCTTGGTCTTCTTCTGGATGGTAGAGATCTCCTTGCGCTCCTGCTCAGACTCAGTGATCT
This sequence comes from Bacteroidales bacterium, assembly GCA_017559545.1. Classification (GTDB taxonomy): domain Bacteria; phylum Bacteroidota; class Bacteroidia; order Bacteroidales; family UBA932; genus Cryptobacteroides. The sequence goes on along the minus strand of JAFYRK010000062.1, from coordinate 35,072 downwards.
TCTGCTGCAGCACAGGAATTATTTCCTTGTGCATGTGCAGATAGTTGTCCAGGTTTGTCTTCAGGAACTCATTGACCGCGCTTCGGATTGTAGGGCCCTGCTCATATGTGTGGGTTCCGTCCTCGTTCTGCATGTCGGTCTCCCACATGTAGGTAGAACCGAGCTTTGTCTTGGTCTGTCCCTCAAAGTTAGGCTCCTGGATCTGGATGCTGATAGCTCCAATGATACCCTGACGGATGTCCTGCGGGTCAAAGTCCTTCTTTGCGAATGTCTTGTAGAACTCCTTCAAGGTCTTCGCGATACCTTCCCTCATCGCAGCGAGGTGGGTACCTCCGTCACGTGTGTTCTGTCCGTTGACGAACGAGGCGATGTTCTCTCCATAGCTGCTGCCGTGGGTCATGACGATCTCAATGTCCTCGCCGATCAGGTGGATAGGCTCATAAAGGGGAGTCTCGGACATATTGTCCTTTATCAGGTCGAGAAGTCCGTGCTCTGACTTGTATGGCGTGCCGTTGAAGTTCAGTGTAAGTCCCTTCTTCAGGTAAGAGTAGTTTTTCATCATCGTCTCGATGATGTCCATGTGGAAGGTGTAATCTACGAAGAGGTGCTCGTCCGGGATGAACTTCACCATTGTTCCGTTCTTTTCCTTTGTCTCCTTCTGGCCCTCATTGACGAGCTTTCCTTCTCTGAACTCGGCAAATGCGCACATTCCGTCACGGTAAGCTTCTACATAGAAATGTGCTGAAAGTGCATTGACCGCCTTCAGACCCACTCCGTTAAGACCTACTGACTTCTTGTAGCCCTTGGTGTCATACTTACCTCCGGTGTTCAGGACGCTGACCGCCCTGACTACCGAGCCGAGGGGAATGCCTCGGCCGAAGTCCCTTACTGTCGCCTCCTTCTCTGTCACTGTGATCTGGATCTGCTTTCCGAAACCCATCGAGAACTCGTCGATCGAGTTATCTACAACCTCCTTGAGGAGCACGTATATACCGTCTCCCTGATCATCTCCGTTACCGAGTCTTCCGATGTACATTCCTGGGCGTTTGCGGATGTGCTCCACGCCCTCCATGGTCCTGATGTTGTCGTCTGTGTAATTAATGACTTCAGCCATATCTGTCTTTGAATTTTATACTCTTTTTTCAAATACGCGCCTGCTTGGCGCATAATCATGCAAAGATATGAATTTTTTAGTCTAAATCCATATTTAATGACCCTTGGTTGCGTAATTTTGATAATTCCTTGCTATTGCGTAATTTTGTAATTTGATTTTATTAATTCTTAACCAGATTATGAGACGTTTAAGATTCATTCTAATGGCAGCATTAGGGCTGACGTCTTGCTTGAGCGAACCGATAGGCGACGACTCTCCTGTGGTTCAGGGAGAAGTTTCCATCAGCCTCAGGCAAGATCCAGACGTGGCAGCTACTAGAGCTGATGATGGACTTCCGGAAGTCGATGACTTCATTGTAGAGGTTCACGAGACGGCGACATCACGTCTCTTTTTCAGAAAGACCTATGCGGAAGCACAGGGAGTCAGAATTGAGCTTAACAAAGGCGAGCACAGACTCTTTGCCTATTACGGCGATCCGCAGAAAGCAGGATTCAAGGCCTGCTACTATGTTGCCGAAACCTTCTTCGATGTCAAAGCCGGTGAGTGTGTTCAGGTAGATGCTGTGGCTCTTCTTGGAAATGCAAAAGTGGCTGTGAATTTCGGCAATACCCTGGACTTTGACTACGATCAATATTATGCGGAAGTGGTGGCATCAAATGGTGCAAAACTAACTTTCCTCAAATCAGAAACAAGGGCTGCATATGTCCCTGTCGGGGAAGTTTCCCTTAATCTTTATGTCTACGCACAGGATAAATGGTTGGTCTACAAGACAGAGCCGATTACTTGTGAGGCACGAGACTTCGTTACCTTCAACCTTGATACCAGGCGTATGAACGATCTCACGGTAGAGATCCTCATTGACAACGGAGTTGACACTGTCGTGAAGGAAATAAGTGTTCCTGCAGAAGCAGCTCCGGCAGATGCCCCTGCTGTTACCGTCAATGGTTTTGAAGATAACAGAGTCTACTTATGTGAGGCAGACCCTATCCGCCATAATGGTTATAAGGCAGATATCGTGGCTATGGGTGGAATTGAAAGCTGTATGCTTGAGATTAATTCCTCATATCTCAGATCTAAAGGTGTCCCTTCGAGTGTCGACCTGGCATCGCTTTCTCCTGCCGTGGCTGACGCTCTGAAGTCAATAGGTCTTGGATACCAGCGTGAGATGGCCGATAAAAGACTTGCTTATGTGGACTTCAGTGGTTTGTTAGACTATATTTCTCAGGGCGCTGCCTATCATCCGGACTATGAATCATCGATAGCTGACTTAAGGCTGACAGTGACCGACCGATTGGGCAAGACTGTTTCGTCGCAGACGTACACTGTAGCGATGGAGAAGGCACAGGTTGTAATGTCGTTCAATGACTACGATCTATGGCCTACACGACTTGCAGGCGTGACCTTGAACGTCACTAAAGGCGATCCTTCAAGATTTGTCCTTAAATGTGTCATGGAGTCTGATATGTTATATACGAAGGTCCAGACTATCCAGCCGCAGTCTGTTGTCGGCAAGAAAGTTACATTCGGATCCATTAACGGACTGAATGCAGGCACGGGTTATAAGATCTGGGCTGTATATAATGGAAATACATATAATAAGACTTCCGAGTTTCCATTCACTACAGAGGCTCCGCTGCAGATCGGTAATAACGGATTCGAGTCATTTACAGTGAATACATTCAAGGGAACCCATACAATCAACTGGGTGGACCTTTGGGCTTCCGGCAGCGATCCATGGTGGGCAACCAACAGTTCCATTACTCTGGATAGCTCGAACTCTGCCTTATACTCGACATTCAAGTCTTTCCCTACCGTCAATATGACATCACAATCCCCGCATTCCGGATCATATGCGATCACGATTGCATCGATAGCAGTAGGTGATGCTTCATCTAATGTCAACTGGTTCAATTCATGGGGAGATGCACAGGTCGGAGAAGTGTTTGTGGGAAAGGCGGATAACTCCGGCGAGCATAATGGTGCTCATCTTGAGGATGGACATGCATTTGCCAGCCGCCCGACAAGCTTGTCATATTGGTATAAGCTTGATAGCTATGAATCAGATCCATATTATGTCGAGATCAAGATTCTGGATAAAGATGGCGAAGTCATAGGTTCTGCAAAGAAGACAGATGGGGCCTCAAGCGTAAGTACATGGACACAGGTTACATTGCCTTTAGTATACACTGTGACAGATAAGAAGGCCGACAAGATATATGTGAGCTTCAAGTCTTCATCGACAGGAAAGATATCTTCACGTGATTACTCCTTGTCGCGTTATGATTATGGAGAAGGTACAGTCAGCATCCATGCCGGAAACATTCTGTGGCTTGATGATGTTAAGTTGAATTACTAGATAAAATATTGATTATGAGAAAGATAAAATATATGCTGTTTGCAATTGCTGCGGTGGCTCTCTCAGGATGCCGCCCACAGGTCATTGAGTCTCAGTCGGGACTTCAGCTTAAGATCACTACCGACCATAACGGGTATGTCGATAAGGTCGTCAAATCAGGAACAGGTATGGATGTCAATACCTTTATCGTAAATATCGCAAGAAAGGATGGTAAATATTCGAATACCTGGTCTTATGCCGAAATTCCTGCATTGATCGAGCTTTCTACCGGAGAGTATAATGTAAGTGTGACATCACCTGAAACTGCTCTTGTTGCATGGGATACACCTGTTTATAGTGGATCTGTGGATTTTGCAATTGTGGCAGGAGTGGTGACTCCTCTGGAGGTCGTCTGCACGCTGCAGAATATGAAGAACTCGGTATACTGCTCGCAGCACTTCATGGATCGTCTTACGGATTTTGAGGTAAAGATTTCCAATGCTGACGGCCACCTTGTATGGGGGGCTGATGAGGTCGGAATCTATACCGAATCCTCAAATGGTGACAAGACTATCGTCAAGTCGCCTTCGAAACATGCTTATTTCTCTGTTGAAGCACTGACAGTCAATGTTGACGGATATCGTGAGATAGACAACACTACTGCAAATCTCAAGTATGAGATCAAGGATGTTGCTGCACGTGACCACCATATCATATACCTTGATGCTCATGTGACCGGACAGTCTTCGATGACTTTAAGCATTGATACATCGGTTAATGATAAGCTGGTTGATATGATCCTTCCAGGTATCGATCCTGATGATTCGATGATTGATGATGATATCGAGGCAGGATGGGAAGAACCGGGCGAGGAACAGCCGTCAATACCGGATGTGACTGTTCAGGCTCCATACCTTGTGTGGGAGGCTAACCCTGACTTTGAGAAGATGGATATCGAGGCTGGCATGAGCGTTGAACTGATGGTATATGCGCCTGGTAAGATCAAGGAGTTTGTGGTTAAGGTCAGCGATAACTTCCTTCCTGCAATCCAGATACTTGTGCCAGGTGCTGAGTACCTTGACCTTATCGGTGATGAGACCGCTAAGGAGGCTCTCGGAAGCATGCTTCCTGTAGGAGACCAGCTCCTCGGACAGACTGAGGTGATGTTCTCGCTCTCGCAGCTCGTACCACTCATAGCAGCGGTCGGAAACCCTGGAGAGGACTATATCTTTACCCTCGAGGTGACTGACGAGAAGGATCAGAAACTTGTCAAGGATGTTCTATTCTACAACCCTGTAGTTGAGTAACCATGCTTAAATATATATATAGTATATCAGTAGCTGTGCTTCTGGCGTTGTGTACGACTTCCTGCATAAAGGAAGGCGTGGGGACGGATGTCCAGGAAACCGGCTACCTGTATGTCAGCCTGAAGCAGGACGTGACCGTCGATCCGGTCTTCAAAAGTACTGCCTCGGAGGACATGATATTCTCTCTTGTCATTTATGACAGTGATGAGAATATCATTGCTGCATACCAGGACCACAACGAGCTGGCTGCATCGCCACTTGAGGTACCTGTGGGCTACTACCGTGTGGTTGCTTCCTCTTCGCCTGTAGGAACAGCAGCCTTTGATGCGCCATTCTACAGCGGTGAAACTACCATTGCAGTCCGTGGGAATCAGGTCACAACTGCGACAGTCGTATGTACATTGGCAAATGTAAAGGTGACAGCTGAGATGTCCGAGCAGATGTTGCTTCTTTTCAGCGAATATGTCCTGACAGTGTCCAATGGCGTCGGCACACTTGTTTACAGCAGTCTTGACGGAACTTTCTCAAAGGAAGGATACTTTACTGCCACAGACCATCTGACATGGACACTCAGTCTTACGAATACAGATGGAACCAGATATGGTGACATTACTGAGACATACACTGACATCAAGCCGTGTCAGCACTATAATCTCAAGTTCTCTCTTGGAGAGCGCGATGAGTTCGGTGGTTCGGATGTGTCTGTTTCCATAAACGGAGAAACAACAGATAAGACATACGATCTCCTGCTCGACTTCGAGGCGGGTATCCGTCCGGCAGTAAGCGCTTCGTTCGATATGAACAAGGTTATCAAATTCGTAGAGGGGCAGCCTGCTGAGGCCAAATTCTATATCGATATCCCAGGAGGTGCGAAATATGTCCAGCTCAGCCATGCCAATTCAGATCTCAGCAACAATTCCCTTCCGTATAACTTCAAGATGATGAACATGACTGCTTCAGACAGGACATGGTATGCGTTAAGAGGAATCCTTGTCTCTGAGATTCTGGACGGCGCCAGATCAGCCACACTTGACCTCAGTGGCCTTGTATCAAAACTCCCGATTGGAGTATATCGTATCGAGTTCTATATAGAGGCTCATGATGGTAGGACAAGGACTCAGTATTGCAATTTTGAGGTTGTGTCTGCGGCTGATGTAGAGGCTGTCTCTGCCACTCCTTGGGCATGTCTGGCATTCCTTTCAGGAAAATGGTATCCAGAGGAGCAACCTGATGCCGTAAGCTTCCAGTATCGTAAGCAGACTGCCTCTGATTGGGTTGAGGTTGCTGCTGATAAGGTTGTTTCAGATCCTTTGACCAAGACATTTACAGCAGAGGTGTGGGGTCTTGAACCGTCGACCACATATGTCTTCCGTGCGGTTTCATCGAAGGAAAAGGAGACCAAGGAGAGGACATTTGTAACGGAATCAGCCGGTACTATCCCTAACATGGGCTTTGATGCATGGTATCAGAGCGATGGTGTATGGTATCCGAATCCGGATTCCGGCAACTTCTGGTGGGATACTGCCAACGGTGGTTCGAAAGCAGTCAATGTATTCCCTACGAGTCCGGAATATAACCACAAGATCGGTGGAGATGCCGCAGCTAAACTTGAAAGCAAGAGCGTTGCACTTGTCGGCCTTGCCGCAGGTAATATCTATACCGGTAGGTTTGTCAAGGCAATAACAAGTCTCACAGATCCAGGTGCGGAGCTTGATTGGGGAGTCTCGTACACCTCTCGTCCTTTGGCACTCAAAGGATACGTTGATTATACGCCAGGTACAGTGAACCAGACCAATGCTCCGTATAACAATATGTCAGGAAAGCCGGATATCGCAAGTGTGCAGGTGTTTATCACAGACTGGAGCGCACCATTCCGTATCAGTACGGCAAGCGGCAAGTTTGTTGATACGGCAAATGATTCGGGCATCATTGCATATGGAATCATGGACTTCAACCAGACAAATGGATACATCGAGTTCACAATCCCTCTTACATACCGTAGCACGACACGCCAGCCAAGGTATATCGTCATTGCGGCTTCAGCAAGTAAGTACGGAGACTATTTCACAGGATCCACTTCAAGCGTCATGTATGTGGATGAGTTCTCGTTTGTCTATGAACCATCTCAGCTCACAGAAGAACAATTAGCCAAGGTAAAGTATAAGTAAAATGAAAAAGACAATCATATTCTTTGCAGCAATCCTTATGACAGGAGCTGCAGCGACAGCAAAGACCGATAAAAACGAAAACGTAGAGCCATTTGACAGAGGAATCACTCTCTCGACATCTACATTCATTCCGAAGGGTACGGTAGGAGCTGGTGTCACTTTCTCATATAATGATTATGCATTAGGTCAGGGTTCGGCTGATGCCGGTTATACGGCATTGCTTTCTTTGATCGGTGATGTTCATGGCAACATGCAGACCTGGGGTGTGGCCCCATGGGCGTCATATTTTGTTGCAGACAACCTGTCTGTCGGCGTGCGGTTCGATTACAGCAGATCCTCATTTGGGCTTGGGAATGCAAGTATCTCCCTTGGAGATCTGGCCAATTTCTCAATCAGTGATTTCAATTACCTCAAACAGGCTTATACAGGTGCCATTACAGGAAGATATTATATTCCTTTCGGAAACAGCAAGCGTTTTGCAATGTTTACTGAAGTCAGGGCTCTTGGTGGATATGGACAGTCAGAGACATACAAGGACGAGGCAGGGGAGAAGTATGGTACATACCAGGATATCTATAAGTTTGAACTGGGACTTGTACCTGGACTATCTGTCTTCGTGACCAACGAAGTCGCAGTTGAGGTTTCCGTAGGACTTATGGGATTCAACTATAACAAGACTGTTCAGACTACAAACCAGGTGGATAAGAGCGTGATGGAGAGCAGCGGTGCAAACTACAAGATCAATCCTCTTTCCGTAGGTCTGGGTATGTCTTTCTATATACCTACAGGAGTCCATAGGAATAAAAAGTAGATTGACTCATGAAAAGGTTAATATATGTTGTGGCCCTTCTGTTATCGTTACTCGCATGCGTTTCATGCGTGTTTGAGAACGATATGTCCTATCCTCAACTCCAAGGCAGGATAACAGCCTTTGCAGTTGAAGGGCAGAAGAGCGTAACGATAAATGACGGAACCCAAACGGTTGAGGTTCTTCTGCAGGAAACTGCAGAGATCAATAACCTGAAGGTTCTGGATTTTGAGCTTTCTGAGCTCGCGACTACCGATGATGCACCAGGTCAGATGATTAATCTCTCTGAACCGTATAACCTTCTTCTGAAGACATATCCCGGACAGGAGTACGTCTGGACTATCTCGGCTTCTCAGCCTATCGAAAGATACATCCGTTGCAGCGGATTGATAGATGCTGTCTTCAATGCAGATAATCAGACTGTATTGGTTTACGTGGTCGAAAAGCAGCCTTTGGAAGAGATGACAATCTCTGCGATGAAGCTAGGTCCAGATACTTCAGTTATTGTATCGACTACCGGTCAGGATAATGCCGACTCCGGAATCGTGACAAAGGAAGTGTCTTTTCCTATGGTTCTTGACTGCACATTGTCCCGCACTTTTACGGTGTTGTATAAAGGTGTAGAGTCTGACTGGACAGTGACATTTGTCCAGAAGGCAATCCAGAATGAGATCAGATCTGTGGTGGCATGGACTTATCATGCAGTCGTAAAAGGCGAATACAACGGCGAAGGTGTTCCTTATTTCGAGTATAGGAAGACCAGTGATCAGGACTGGAACCGTCTTGATGCGGTGTCAGTTGAAGGCGTATCAGTGACAGGTGACCTTACAGAACTTGAAGAAGCGACAGAGTATGCTGTCAGACTTGTTTCCGATAATGTTGTAGGAGCAGAGTATGTCTTTACTACGGATACTCCGGCGCAGTTGCCTGGAATGGGCTTCAACAGCTGGTACTATGGCGGAAAGAACGGCAAGACATGGTTCCCTTATGCAGAAGACGATCCGTTCCCATACTGGGATACAGCCAATCCGGGTATTTCAAGTCTTATTGAGAATACAACAGTTCCGGAATACGAGCACAAGGTAGAAGGTGATGCTGCGGCCAGGATGGTCAGCTCTTTGGCATTGATCAAGTTCGCAGCCGGTAACCTCTTCACAGGAAAGTTCGTAGAATTCAAGGACTGGACAGCCCTCCTGGATTGGGGTGCTCCATTTACTTCACGTCCATATTCATTAAAGGGATTCTATGATTATCTGCCTGCTATTGTCAACAGGGATGAGATGGGCAAATATCCTGATATGGTAGGTAAGCCTGACATTATGCAGATTATGGTAGCTCTGGTGGCAGAAGGCGAAGGTGATGATGTCGGACCATTTGTAGTCAACAGTAACTTGCCTGGAGAGCCGAACCTCAAGACAAATCCGCGTGTCATTGCTTACGGTGATCTGCTCAGTGATCAGAGTACCGGAGGCGAGTATCAGGAATTCGAGATACCGCTTGTATATCGCGAGGGTGATACAAGAACTCCGGCATATGTGATTATTGTAGCCTGTTCAAGCTACAGGGGAGACTATTTTACTGGTGGTGTCGGATCGACACTCTACGTAGACGGATTCAGTTTCACATACAGGTAAATCCTGTTACATAAAGAGCATTGCGGCAAAACCTGCAGCCAATGCAACAAAGCAATTGATGAGCTTCGCCTGTGCGAAGCTCTTCTTGCTTTCTGCAAGGAGAGGAATGCTGGCATGGCCGTCCTGCGAGATGCTGCTGGCAAGTAGTACAGGGAATGGAACGACTCCGGCAGCGAAAAGTGTCACGAATATCATGTGCGGACCAGATTCCGGGATGATGCCTATAAGAGTGGCAAGAAGTATCATCAGCGCTGTATTATCGCTTATCCAATTATCTATGTCCACATAGCGGAGGACTATTCCCAGTACCAGCAGAACACCGAATGTCCATGCGAATATCGTCGGGAGGTGTTTCTTGATGATGTGGTTCCAGAGATGTTTCTCTACGAAATGATCCTTGGCGAATATGAGGACAACAAGCATGATCACGCTAAGTCCTGCAAAAAGCACATTCATCCAATCCTCGCTCAACAGGTTTATCTCGTGTCCATGGCTGTGTTCATGTGCATGTCCGTGGTGCTCGCATGCCTCGGTGTGTACATGCCCATCATGTTCATGCCCTGCATGAGCCTCATGGTCATGTCCCAACTTGCCGGTTCCCAGTGCAGCAATGAAAAGTGCAAGTCCCACAAGCATAGTTATGCGTTTCCAACCGAAATGCCTCTTCTCATGGTTGTGCTGATGTGTTTCATGCTCATGAATCTCATAACCGTCGCAATCAGTCTGTACACCGCAGTCCTCGTGGTCGTGGAGATCGCATGTTCTTGCGTGTGCCTTATCATAGATCTTGTCAGTAATGATACCGACAATGATAGCCAATACAAACAGCACTGCAAATAGAATCAATGCCTGCTCTGGAATCATCGCCAGCATGACGAAAGCTTCGTCGCCGGATGATGCTATCATCATGGCCACAAGAGCTCCGAAACTGAACATTCTGTGTGTATAGAGAGAGACAGTGGCGAAGCCTCCCATGCAGCCGGGAATGGATCCCAGCAGTGACGCTATCACCACCTGTCCGACCTTGGTCTTACGGAGTCCCTTGAAGAACAGACCCTTTGACTCGATGTTCAGAGACTCGATCATCATCATCATGATGACCACCAGTCCTGTAATCAGTATGCTGTTTCTAATTATATCTATTATCATTTCTTATTCTATCCAACCTGCAACAAACAGGTTAATTATAGGACGAAGAGGGCAGTTTGTTGTGAGAGTGACGATTGCCAGCATCTCTCCCTCATGCATGCTCGAGGTTTCGATATGCACCCTGAACCTGATCTTCTGACCAGGCTTGCAGACCGGAATGTCGCTGTGTGACCAGCACTTGACATCTGCATCAACCTTGTAAACCGAAAACGGTGTCTTGCCATCATTGGTCATTTCGAACTCTGCATGGATGGTGTCGCCCTTCTTTATTTTCCCTGCCTGGAAAGTACTTGTCGTAAACTTCGGCATCGGTCCCTTGTCTTTCTCCTCCTCGCTCATAGCGCTGAAGTTCTCCCTGGTGAACGCTGTCACGCATATTCTGCTGTCATTGTCCCCATTCTTATAAGACTTCCCATCTACCTGAGGCGTTGCCCAGTATCTGTTCTTTCCCCACAGCTCCCTTGATGCGGTTACTGTATAGCTCATTTCTGCAGTGCCATGCGCTGGGATCGGGTTAGGGGAGACCTTCAAGTCCAGCCACTGGGATACATCTCCGAATGTAACACAGATAGGCTTGTCGGACAGATTTGCAACCATGACTGCGTCGCTCTTCTTCTCTCCCTGATCAAGGTTACCACACTTGAGAGATGCGATCTTCATCGCGAGAGGACCATAAGCCACAGGATAAAGCTCCTCAAGTGGCTGTGCCTTTGCAAGGCTCACGCCACGTACCTTGAGCAGTACCGGTTTCTTGATGTCTGAGACATACATTGTGATGGTCTTGTCAAAAGGATATGGGCCCTCGTCATTAGAATATGTAACCGACACGTTACCTTTATCTCCCGGGCGCAAAGGCTCCTTTGTCCATTTGACATCTGTGCAACCGCAGCTTGAAACCACGTTATATACAACGACCGGCTTCTCTGATATGTTCTTGAATGTGAATGTGCATGACACAGGACCGCTTCCCAGCATGATATCTCCGAAATTGTGTACTGTCTTGTCTATTTCGAGCACGTTCCCGATCCTCTCCTGCGCATTGGCAGCGAGCATTGATAGAAGCACTGCCGCTATAATGGTAATTTTTCTCATCATACTAAGTTTTGTTTGGCAGATTGCCACGTCACTTCGTTCCTCGCAATGACGTGGCAAGTTGTTCCATTCCACGTCATTGCGAGGAGGGGCTTTTCCCCGACGTGGCAATCTGTTACAAATATAGATAATTATTGTCTTGTCTTTCTGTTTGAATATTAAAATTAATAACTAAATTTGTCATTGTGAATGTGTACAGCACGTTTCATGCAAGACAATACTAACATTTAAATTTATAACAAATGGCTTACAAAATTACAGAGAACTGCGCAGCATGTGGTACATGTCTGCCAGAGTGCCCACTCGGCGCTATTTCAGAGGGCGATATCTACAAGATCGATCCTAACGTTTGTTCAGATTGCGGTACTTGCGCAGACGCTTGCCCATTCGGTGCAATCGAGCCAGCTGAGTAATCAGATTTCAAGCAAAAGAAAAGTCCTGTCACGATCACGTGACAGGACTTTTCTTTTGCTGTCCCGTGGCAGGACTTTTATGTGAACATCGTCCACGTTATCATAAGGAAACCGTGGCAGATACGGTCCTTGAAAGGGGTATCTGCCACGGTATACCTAGAAAAGTGTGGATGATGTTTATTCTGCTGGTGCAAGCATGATCTGGATGAAGTTGCCCTGTGCAAGAACTGCCTGCATGAGGGTCTTCACATCCTCTGGTGTCACACTCTTGAGTGCAGCCTCGTACTCTGCATCATAGTCAATGCCATACTCCTGGTTGAGTGCAAGAGCGCTCTGCCAGTAAGAGTTAGTGATTCTTGACTCTGGGAGGTTCTTCTGGATGTTCTCCATAGCCATTGCAAACTCCTCTGCTGTAGGACCGTTCTGTGCGAGTTCGTTGAGATACTTCACTGTAAGGCCGCTGAGCTTAGGTGCCTGCTCTGGGTTAGTGTCAAACTGAACCATGAATGTAACTCTGTCGTATGGTGCTCTTGAAGCGCTGAGGCTTGAGCCTACACCGTATGTGCCACCTTCCTTCTCGCGGATGGTCTTTGTGTAGATCATGTCAAGGACGTAGTTTGCCACCTTGAGTGTAACCATATCCTTAGTGGTTACAGGCATGTATCCGCTGAATACCTGGAATACGGTCTGCTTAGGAGTCTGGAGTGGGAGGCGGAGAGTGTTATCGTCAGAAACGCCCTTCACCATCTGGATCATCTGCTCCTCATTTACCTTTGTGCCCTTCTTTCCCTTAGGGAGAGAACCTGCATACATCTCAACCATTGGCTTGAGAGTCTCGAGGTCGACGTTGCCAATAATATAAAGGGTAGCTCCACCAACATTGTTGAAGAGTCTGCGGTAAACTGTCTCGATTGTCTCAAGTTTTGCAGCAGCCAGAGTCTCGGCATTGAGCTCTACAACTCTCTTGTTCCCTCCGTAAAGCTTATTGCTTACGTAGTTCTGGAACTGGAAGTCAGGGTTGTTTGCAATGTTAGGGAGGATAGCCTCAATCTGCTTGATACCTGTAGCATACTCCTCTGCATCAAAACGTGGATCAGCGAAAAGAAGGTACATGAGCTGGAGTGCAGTCTCAATATCCTTAGGTGTACTCTGACCGCTGATGCCGTGCTGTGTTCCGCCGATATATGGGTTCATGCTTACATTCTTACCGGCAAGCATCTTGGACAGAACTGTTGACGGGAACTTAGAGATACCAGTGTTGTTAAGGTAAACAGACCAGATGTTGTCCTCTAAAGATACGATTTCCTCGTCAGAAACGAGAGTCTTACCACCTTCGAACTTGAGGTTCATGATTACCTGATCCTTCTTGTGCTCAGTAGGGAGAACTACAACCTTGAGGCCGTTCTTAAGGGTCCATACTGTAGAACCGTAGATGCCCTCTGCAGTTTTCTTTACTTTGCTGCCCTTAAGGTTGCCGCTGATGAGCGGTTCGTTTACAGTCTCCTCTACGTTAGCTTCGATCTCAGCAGTCTTTACTGCAGCTATAACTGCAGCGAGTTCCTCCTCGGTTGGGTTTCTGAGACCATCCTTCTGCGGACCATTGTAAAGAACCACCATGTTCTCGTCTGTGATCATGGAAGCAGCGATCTGACTGAGTACAGCAGTGTTGAGCTGCGCGCAGATCATCTGTGCAACCTGGAGCTCAGTCTGAGGGTCCAGGTAAGCCTCGTTGTGGTAGAATGCATTGAGGAGAGGGCGGACGAAGTCTGCGTTCTTGCGTGTTGGAGCAGCCTCGACAGCTCTCTCATAGTGGCTCATGATCTTTGCCTTTGCGCGCTCGACCTCACCGTCAGTGAAACCGAATCTCTTCATCTTCTCAACCTCAAGCATCATTGCAGCGAAAGCGTTCACTGCATCTCCGTCCTTGAATGATACGTTAGCGAAAACTCCCTCGCAAGTTGTGCAGAGACGGCCAACGCTAAGGCTTGCGCCAAGGAAAGGAGCATCTGGCTTAGATGTGATGTCGCCGAATCTCTCCTGCATGATGTAGTAAACATATGACTTCACGAGATCAACCATGTAACCCTCTACAGTGTTGCCGAACTCCTTAGGGAGAGGCTCACCCTTCCACATCACCTCGATGCTTGAGCTTGTAGCCTCAGCATCTGTGATGATACCGATGACAGGCTCCTGGTTCTGAGGAAGCTGATAGTAAACCTTCTCTCTTGGGTTCTCAGCTGCAGGGATGTCTGCGAAGATAGTCTTGAGCTTAGCCTCAATCTGGTCAACGTCAACGTCACCGATAACGATGACAGCCTGGAGGTCAGGACGACACCAGTCTTTGTAGAAGTTAGTGAGGCTCTCGTATGCGAATGTCTTAAGCTGCTCCTCGCCACCGATGAGGGTTCTTCTTGCATAAGGAGTGTCGCCGAAGTAGTATGGGAGTGATTTTTCAAACATTCTCCAGCCTGCATCGTTTCTTGTTCTCTTCTCCTCAAGGATGACAGCTCTTTCTGCGTCAATCTCCTCAGGGTCACAAGTCACAAAGTGTGAGTAATCGTGGAGCACGAGGAGGCATGAGTCAATGATGCTCTCGCGTACGATAGGAATGTTGTTGAGCATGTACTGTGTCTGCTCGAATCCAGTTGATGCGTTTATGTTTCTTCCGAACTCTGCGCCGATGCTCTGGAGCCACTCAAGGAGTGTCTTGCCAGGGAAGTTCTTTGTACCGTTGAAGCACATGTGCTCAAGGAAGTGGGCGAGACCGTCCTGGTCGTCAGCTTCCTGGTATGCTCCAACGTCAGTTGCCAGGTAGAACTCAGCTCTCTGAGCCGGCTGGCCGTTGTGGCGGATGTAGTAGGTCATACCGTTCTCCAGCTTGCCGACCCTTACGTCAGGGTCATTGGGTAGCGGTGTCTGACCGAATGCAACCGCAGCAGCGAAGATGGCTGCAATAAAGATAAACAAACGTTTCATAGTGTATAAATTAGTTTTGTTATTTTCTGGTTTATGGCATTATACTATTTGCAGATTATGCCAAATGCCATAATCTGCAAATATAACAAACTTTTTATATCTTTGTGCCATGCTAGAGGATTTCAGACTTAAGGTTTTCATGGCAGCTGTCCAGGAGCGCAGTTTCACAAAAGCTGCGTCGGCGCTTGGTATAACCCAGCCGTCTGTCAGCCAGAATATTGCTGATCTTGAGAAGATGGCCGGCAGGAAGCTTTTTGATCGTCTCAGGGGCTCTGTGGAACTGACTGCTGAAGGCGAAGTCTTCAAGGTTTATGTAGATAAACTTCAGGAGATATATTCACAGATGGACGACATGTTTGCCAAACTTCCTCCTGCAACTGTAAGACTTTCTGCCTCAGAAGAATTGTATACATACCTCATAGGTCCTGCCCTTGAAGCCTTTGTACGCGTACATCCGGACATCGTGATCGAACGATGTTTGTTTGATGATGCCGATCTCGTCATTGCTCTGGCTCCTTCGGGCATGCATCCGGAAGATGCTCTCGCGACGATACGGATGTCAACTTCCAAGCCGACGGATTTCGATGTCCTTTACCAGCCTTCACAGAAATTCGCATGCACCAGGCTATGTCGCCTGATCGCCAGATTCATCAAAGACAATATATAAAATAACACCTTGGACGATTTTATGGTTAAAAATGTCCAAGGTGTTATAGGTATTATGTAAATCTTACGTTTTTAGCTTTACCTTGGACGTAAAGTTTTGATAAAACGTCCAAGGTGTTGCAAATCGTAAAATTACTTAGCGAGTCTCTTGTATGTCTCGAGACGTACCTTAGCGAATTCCTCTGTCTTCTGGAGGAGCTCCTCAGCGCAGTCAGGATACATCTTATAAAGTGATGCGAAACGAACCTCGCCCTTCAGGAAGTCCTGGAACTTGCTCCAGTCCGGCTCCTTGCTGTCGAGAGAGAACGGATTCTTCTCTGTGCCCTCGAGAGCTGGGTTGAATCTGTAGAGGTGCCAGTAACCGCACTCAACAGCGAGTTTCTCCTCCTTCTGGCTAAGACCCATACCTGCCTTAAGACCATGGTTGATACATGGAGCGTAAGCGATGATGAGTGATGGTCCGTCGTAAGCCTCAGCCTCCTTGATAGCGTTGAAGAACTGTACTGGAGATGCGCCCATCGCAACCTGTGCAACGTATACATAGCCGTAGCTCATAGCCATCATACCGAGATCCTTCTTACGCACGCGCTTACCTGAAGCAGCGAACTTAGCGATGGCACCTGCCGGTGTAGCCTTTGATGACTGTCCACCTGTGTTAGAGTAAACCTCTGTGTCAAGAACGAGGATGTTTACATTCTCGCCTGAAGCAAGCACATGGTCGAGTCCGCCGTATCCGATATCATATGATGCGCCGTCACCACCGATGATCCACTGGCTGCGTGCTGGGATGAATGTCTTGTACTCAAGGATACCCTTGCAAACGTCGCACTGGCAACCCTCGCAAAGAGGAACGAGCTTGTCTGCAACCTCGCGTGTAACCTTCGCGTCGTTCTTGTTCTCGAGCCACTGAGTGAAGAGAGCCTTCATCTCGTCTGTGCAGCATGTGCATGAGAGACCCTGCTCCATGAGCTTAGCTACAGTCATACGTGCTCTGTCAGAACCGAGCTTCATACCGAGACCGAACTCGCAGAAGTCCTCAAAGAGTGAGTTGGCCCAAGCCGGACCGTGGCCGTCAGCGTCCTTGCAGTAAGGAGCAGCTGGGAATGATGCACCGTAAATAGATGAACATCCTGTGGCATTTGCAACCATCATATGGTCGCCAAAGAGCTGAGTGATAGTCTTGATGTAAGGAGTCTCACCGCAACCAGCGCAAGCGCCAGAGTACTCGAAGAGAGGCTGTGCGAACTGAGCGTTCTTGATGTTGCCTGCCTTGTTCTGTACGTTATCCTTGTAGCCTACATGTGCGTGGAGATAATCGAAGTTTGACTGCTCTGCCTCCTGTGTTCCGAGCGGCTTCATCACGAGGGCCTTCTCCTTTGCAGGACATACGTCAGCACAGTTGCCGCAACCTGTACAATCGAGAACTGATACGCTGAGAGCATACTTGTAGTCCTTGAACACTGCCTTGCCCTGTGTGAGCTTGACGCCCTCAGGTGCATTGGCAGCCTCTTCGTCTGTAAGGAGGAATGGACGGATAGCAGCATGAGGACAAACGAATGCACAAGTGTTACATTGGATACACTTGTCAGCCTGCCACTCAGGAACGTTTACTGCGATGCCACGCTTTTCGTAAGCTGTTGTACCTGCAGGTATTGTACCGTCTGCTATGTCCTTGAATGCGCTTACAGGGAGTGTGTCACCTGCCTGTGCGTTTACAACGTCAGCAATCTCCTTCACGAATGCAGGAGCAAGACGTGCAGTGTTAGGATTCTCAAACTTGGCAGTGATGTCCTTCCAATCAGCAGGGATCTCTACCTTTACATACTCACCACCTCTGTCAACAGCAGCGTAGTTCATGTTCACGATGTGCTCACCCTTCTTGCCGTAGCTCTTTACGATAGCCTTCTTCATGTACTCTACCGCCTGCTCGTAAGGGATGATGCCTGTGATCTTGAAGAATGCAGACTGGAGGATTGTGTTTGTACGTCCACCGAGTCCGATCTCAGCTGCAATCTTAGTAGCGTTGATGATATAGAGAGTGATGTTCTTCTTGCCGATGATAGCCTTTACGTGGTCAGGGATTCTCTTGAGAGTTTCTTCAACGTCCCAGAGGCTATTGAGGAGGAATGTACCGTTCTCCTTGATGCCCTTGAGCACATCGTACTTAGTAAGGTATGAAGGAACGTGGCATGCTACGAAGTCCGGAGTACCCACGAGGTAAGGAGCCTTGATAGGGAGGTCTCCGAAACGGAGGTGTGAACAAGTATATCCACCTGACTTCTTGGAGTCATAGTCGAAGTATGCCTGGCTGTATTTTTCAGTGTTGTCACCGATGATCTTGATGGTGTTCTTGTTTGCTCCGACAGTACCGTCTGAACCAAGTCCGAAGAACTTGCACTCAGTTGTGCCAGGCTTAACGATAGAGAACTCTTCCTTCTGTGGGAGTGACTTGAATGTCACGTCGTCCACGATACCGATTGTAAAGCCATCCTTAGGCTCAGCAAGCTCGAGGTTCTCGTAAACTGCAACGATCTGTGCAGGAGTTGTGTCCTTTGATGAAAGACCGTAACGGCCACCAACAACGAGTGGAGCGTTCTCAACGCCCTGGAAGAGTGACTTGATGTCAAGGAAGAGAGGCTCTCCGAGAGCACCTGGCTCCTTGGTTCTGTCAAGAACTGCGATTCTCTTCACGCTCTTAGGAAGCGCCTTCATGAAATATTTTGCTGAGAATGGTCTGTAGAGGCGTACGATGAGGATTCCGACCTTCTTGCCCTGAGCTGCGAGGTAGTCGATTGTCTCCTTGATAGTCTCAGTCACAGAACCCATCGCGATGATGATGTTTTCTGCCTCAGGATCTCCATAGTAGTCGAATGGACGGTATTCGCGGCCTGTAAGCTCGCTGATCTCGCCCATATAGCGTGCCACTACATCCGGAACTGCGTCATAATATTGGTTGCAGGCCTCACGAGCCTGGAAGTAAACGTCAGCGTTCTGGGCTGTACCGCGTGTTACAGGAGCGTCTGGTGACAGAGCTTTTGCACGGAACCTGGCAAGAGACTTAGTGCTGACCATTCCCTTGAGAGCAGCCTCGTCGATGAGCTCGATCTTCTGGATTTCATGTGATGTACGGAATCCGTCAAAGAAGTGGAGGAATGGAACGCTTGACTTGATTGCTGCAAGGTGTGCCACTGCTGCCATATCGAGAGCTTCCTGTACAGAAGCTGAAGCAAGCATTGCAAAACCTGTCTGGCGGCATGCCATCACGTCCTGGTGGTCACCGAAGATAGAGAGTGCGTGCGAAGCAAGAGCACGTGCTGAAACGTGGAATACTGTAGGGAGGAGCTCACCAGCGATCTTGTACATGTTAGGAATCATCAGGAGGAGACCCTGTGATGCTGTAAATGTAGTTGTAAGGGCACCTGCCTGGAGCGATCCGTGTACTGCACCGGCAGCGCCACCTTCACTCTGCATCTCAGTTACCTTAACAGTCTCGCCGAAGAGGTTCTTCTTACCTTGTGCTGCCCACTCATCAACATATTCGGCCATTGTCGATGATGGGGTAATAGGGTAGATGGCTGCATGCTCACTGAAAAGGTATGCGATATGCGCCGCTGCCCAGTTACCGTCACAGGTAACGAATTTCTTTTCGTTTGCCATAATTTTTGTGTTTTTTTATGTTGTATTAGTTTCGTTTCAAAATATTGGCATTGATGGATGCCATGCAAAACATACAAATTTAAGAAATAATCATAAATAGTGTGCCAGAAAATTAAATTATTTGACCCCCATGTGATTTGTATGTCTGCTTGGGGACTTCGTCTTTGTCTTAGAACACGATGTCTGTGATGAAGTTAAAGAAAATTGCCTATATTTGCCATCCGTTTCGCCCCTATAGTTTAATGGATAGAATTTCAGATTCCGGTTCTGACGGTTGCGGTTCGATTCCGCATGGGGGTACAAAGTTATTTACACCACTGATCAAGCCAGCGGAAGTATTCGCGGTGCCACATCATGGCGTTCTGCGGCTTGAGGATCCAATGGTTCTCGTCAGGGAAGATCAGAAGTCTTGAAGGAACTCCCATCATCTGTGCGCAGTTGTATGCCGCCATTCCCTGGTCTACAGGTACTCTATAATCCATTCCACCATGAATCACCATGAGAGGAGTGTGCCAGTTGCATACCAGGTTGTGAGGTGATAACTTATAGTGTCTCACTGCCTTAGGGGCTGTACTCCATGGAGAACCTCCCTGCTTGATGCCACCGAATGTGAGACCGTCTCCAGCCGGACCTGCAGGACATTCGTCTGTACCCACGCGTGGGTCAAACGCAGCCTCATGAAGACCACCGTTATCAAAGTTAGGGAACCACATCTCCTCTGTGGTCATGTACATATGTTCCTCATTGAAGATTCCGGCATGCGCTATGAAAGCATCAAATACATCGCCATGAGTTCCGCAGAGGTAATAAACCGAGTATCCGCCATAGCTTGCGCCACATGCCGCCATCTTTCCCACGAACGGTTCATCCTTCACTGTGCGAGCAGCCACGAGGTAATCCTGCATGTTCAGACCAGGGTAATCACCCGAAATCTGCTCAGTCCACTCCTGTCCGAACGCTGTTGTTCCACGTCTGTTAGGAAGCACGACCACATAGCCCTGCGCAGCCATCAGACGATAGTTCCATCTGTATGACCAGCCCTGGCTGAGTGTGCCCTGAGGGCCTCCAAGGCAGATTGTAATGCCTGGATATACCTTTGTCGCGTCAAACTGAGGAGGGTAGAGTACCCATGTCAGCATATCTTTGCCGTCAACGGTCTTGATCATGCGAGCCTCAGTCTTATGCTCAGCGAGCTGTGAGAGGATGTGTTCGTTCTCCTTTGTGACAGGCGTGTATTCAATTCCGTTGTCAGAATATTTGACTGATACCAGCTCAGTAGGGAAGTCCATGCTGCACCATGTGGTATATAATGTGACTTCTCCCTCTTCTCCGTAGACTACATGGAAAGGTGATCCGAAATCATACCAGCTATCCTCGGCGGTAAGTCTTCTGATACGCCAGCCCTCGGCACCTTCCACTGCCTCGAATATGCCCTGTAAACCTTCTGCCAAGGATGCGAAATAAATGCCCTTCGAGTCTTCTGTCCATACTGGTCCGGATACATTGTACTTGAAATCTGCAGTTGCATCAACCGGTGTTCCGATAATGGTCTTCCCATCGCCGGTCATCTCAATTGCAGCAACCATAAGTCTCTGCTTGTCAGCCTCATATCCGTCGCGCTCCATGCTTATCCATGCGATCTTCGATCCGTCAGGACTCCATACAGGGTCAGTGTCATATCCGCCCTTCATGTCGATGACAGAGCACTTGCAGGTCTCTACATTATAGATATAGATCTCGGTGTTTGTCGAGAATGCGTATCTCTTGCCGACAAGCTTGCGGCAAGAGTATGCTATGAACTTTCCGTCAGGACTCCAGCAGAGTTGTTCCAGACCACCGAACGGCTCGGTAGGGAGCTCGTAAAGCTCAGTCTCCCCAGCGAGGAGGTCTGTTGAGTTTTCTGGAGTGATTGTGCAGTCAGAGAAGTTGAAATCCGCAGTGAATGTATGCGGAATCTCAAGCACTGTATGGTCCCAATGTCTGTACATAAGGTCGTCTGTGGTATATGCAGTCGCCTTATCAAGGTCTGCATACTTGTCGACCGGCTTATCAACATGACTCTTTACGTAACTTATGTACATTACCTTGGTCTGGTCAGGGGAGAGTTTGAACTCACCGACGCCAGCCGGAACATTGCTTATCTGGCGTGCACCGCTAAGTGTCCATCTGCCTTTCTTTACGCTGATTGCAGCGGTCCATATCTGACCGCCTTTGATGTATGCGATATGCTTTCCGTCCTTGCTCCATCTTGCATTTGCGATGCTCTTGCCAGACTGGGTAAGCAGCTGATTATCAGTGCCATCAAGGTTGCAGATGTAAAGGTTGCGTACGCTTCTGTTGCCCTCTACTGATGTATAGCTTACGCCATAGAGGATGTGCTTTCCGTCAGGGGATACCTGAGGGTCGGAAAGTCTTCCGAAAGCCAGAAGGACTTCCGGGGTCATGTGACCGTTTTCAATCATGATTCCGCTCTTTCCGATGAATCCTTCTTCCTGTGTTGTCTGTGATTTCTTCATAAGTGTAATGACTCCGACTGCAAGAGCCACCAGCAGGAGGATGCTTGCAATTGTTCTGAATGTCTTCATATTTATAGCAGGTCTTTGTATTTAATTGTATTGTGCCAATGCAGTGGCCAGCTCTTCCTTTACTGCCTCACGGACTTCCTCAGGAGAAAGTATCTCTATCCTTCTGCCGTGCTTGCATATCTCCATGATGAGGTTCTTGTCGGGGCAGACGAAGATGCTGAATGTTACTTTGTCGCCATCCTTTCTGACTTCCTCCTGGCTGCTGTGGATCGGCAGATCCCTGAGAAACTTTGCCTCGCTTTCAGAACATCTGAACGTGATTGTCTGTCCTCTGCCTTCCGGAAGGTAGATTCCGAAACTTGTGGCGAAGAGTTCATCTACATCGAATCCATTCTTCATCCTGAACTTCTTTCCAGTCACCTCCATGTTCCTGACACGGTCAAGTCCATAGACGCGAAGACCCTCTCTCTCCTTGCAGTATGCGATTATGTACCAGCGCTTTGCGAACTCCTTGACAGCATACGGCCATATGGTCAGCGTCTCCGATTCCTCGCTTGTATATTTATGATATTCCATCACGATCTCAAGGCTCTCAGTCATCGCTTCCATCACCTCGGTAAGGTGCATGTGGCCCGATGGAATGTCTTCCACAGATACCCTTCCCTGGAGTTTCTCCTTGCTGAGTCGGAGCATATTGTTTACCGTAAACGAGTTGATCAGCCATGCGTTTTCAGCACTCTCGTCAGAGATGTTTTCTCCAGCCTTTATGAAGTACCTGTTCGTGCTTCGGTTACATCCGATCACGATGCCGAAAACTTCCTCTACTGCACTCCTGTGGTTGTTGAATGTACGGCGCGAATAATCGCTGTCGAAGCGCGTCTCCCACTTGTCGATGATCTCCTCCAGGCTGAGGCCGTTCTCGCCGGCGCGGATAAATGTCTGGACAAGCCAGATGTATTTCTGCAATAGTTCCGTTACCATATGCTAACTGATTTTGCTGTAGTCTTTTATCTGATATTTGTCTTTCTTCATTTCCTCCCTTAGAAGCTGGTTCTTCAGCAGGCTCAATGTAGGGTCTTCCTTAAGTACCGCATCGGCGCAGTCGCGCGCTGCGTTGAGGATGATTCCGTCCTTGGCAAGCGACGCAATGTTGAGGGTTATCGGCAGACCGCTCTGCTGGGTTCCTTCCAGGTCTCCCGGGCCTCTCATCTTCATATCCTCTTCCGCCAGTTCAAAGCCGTTCTCGGTCGAGCACATGAGCTCGATCCTGTGTCGGGATTCCTTGCTGAGCTTGTAACCGGTCATGAGTATGCAGTATGACTTCTCGCTGCCTCGTCCCACGCGTCCGCGCAGCTGGTGC
Source organism: Bacteroidales bacterium (assembly GCA_017559545.1). Classification (GTDB taxonomy): domain Bacteria; phylum Bacteroidota; class Bacteroidia; order Bacteroidales; family UBA932; genus Cryptobacteroides. Next base: position 11,868 of record JAFYRK010000062.1, on the reverse strand, counting down.
AGCTGGCTCAATCCGAAGCGTTCCGCGCTCTCGATGATCATCACAGATGCATTCGGAACATCCACTCCTACTTCAATCACTGACGTCGCAACGAGTATGTTCGCACGTCCGGATGAGAAGGCATCCATGTTGAACTTCTTCACGTCGTTGAGCTGCTTTCCGTGCACGACAGCAGTTGTGTACTCCGGATATGGAAACTTGTTCATGATCTCCTCTGCTCCGGCTTCAAGACTCTGATAATCAAGTTTTTCAGTTTCATTGATCAGCGGGTAGACTATGAAGACCTGACGTCCTTTTGCAATCTCGTTTCGCATGAACTGGTACATCTCAGGCCTCTTGCCTTCGGTCACATGCATCGTGCGCACAGGCTTTCTTCCAGGAGGAAGCTCGTCAATCACTGACACGTCCAGGTCACCATACAGAGTCATGGCGAGGGTGCGTGGAATAGGCGTAGCCGTCATGACAAGCACGTGCGGCAGCGCTCCGCATGTGGTCTTGCGCCACAGCTTCGCCCTCTGTTCAACACCAAATCTATGCTGTTCGTCAATGATGGCCAGTCCGAGATTGTTGAACACGACATTGTCCTCGATCAGTGCGTGTGTTCCGACGATGATTCCTATGCTTCCGTCTGCAAGGCCAGCGTGGATCTCTCGTCTTTCCGAGGTCTTCGTGCTGCCTGTCAGGAGAGCGGACTTCACATTTGTCGGAGCAAGGAATTTCTGGATGTTCTTATAGTGCTGCTGTGCCAGGACTTCCGTCGGCGCCATGATGCATGCCTGGTAGCCGTTTCCGATAGCTATCAATGCAGTAAGTACTGCGACCATGGTCTTTCCGCTTCCCACATCACCCTGCAGCAACCTGTTCATCTGCAGGCCGCTCTTCATGTCAGTGTGTATCTCTCTGATCACCCTCTTCTGGGCTCCTGTCAGGTCAAATGGGAGCGAAGCGTAGCATTGGTTGAATGCTTCTCCGACGCGTGGCATCGGAATGCCGTGCACATCTCTGCTGCGGACATATTTCTGCTTCAGCAGTGATAGCTGGAGCATGAAAAGTTCCTCAAACTTAAGCCTGTATTTCGCTTTCTCCAAAGACTGCATGTCCTTTGGAAAGTGTATGTTTCTGAGTGCATAATGCAATGGCACAAGACCATACTGCTTCATCAGCCACTCCGGCAAGCTCTCCTTCTCGTAACTCAGTCCCTTCTCCAGCGCCGCCTCCATAATCTTGTTCATCACCTTTCCAGTTATCCCTGCATTCTTCAGTTTCTCTGTGCTTGGGTACACTCCGGTCAGGGTTCCTGTCCTGTCTGTAGCAGATTGTGCACCGGTGTTGGCTGGACTTCCTGAGGGAACATTATCCACTTCCGGATGCACTATGTTCAATCTTCCGTTGAAGGCGCTCGGTTTGCCGAAGAATATGAACTCGGATCCAGGTTTCAGCTTCTCATGCATCCACTTTATGCCCTTGAAGAACACCATCTCCATCTCGCCGGTCCCATCGCTGATCCATACGCTCATCCTCTTTCCATCATGAATATCAACTCTCATCACCCTTGCGCGCATCTGCACAAAGGCCATATCGGGACGCGCATCTGCTATCCTGACAAAGCTGCTTCGGTCAATGTATCTGAAGGGGAAAACCCTCAGAAGATCTCCTACCGTATTCACCTCAAGCTCCTTCCGCAGAAGTTCAGCCCTTTTGGGCCCCACTCCCGGTAGAAACTGCACTTCCATATCTGATCCGACTCGTCCCATGTCTATAAGTCATTCATTAAGCCTTGTTTGCAAATTTATTGATTGCATGTGCCAAACCAAGGCAAATCTATCAAAAAAATCCCGTTCCTGCAACTCTTTCTGCCCTGATGCCTAACTTTCTGTGTGTCAGCAGCTAGTGGAAACCGCGTGCCGCCAAAGGGGAGCACGCGGAGTGGGTAAACTGCTGTGTGCTAAGCAACTACCCGCCAGCTTTGTAATTCGAAAGAGTTTTGTATATTTGTAGGTTATATTACGCGTTATTGTATATAAATATTAAAAATAATATAAAACTATGGGAAGGAAACTGGTAGTAGGAATCACTCAGGGTGACGGTAACGGAATCGGCTATGAGGTTATCATTAAGGCACTTGCAGACGAAAGAATGTTGGATATGTGCACCCCTGTGATCTATGGCTCCTCTAAGATATTCGGATTCTATAAGAAGCAGATTCACGACATTGAACAGATCAATACAAACGTAATCAATTCGGCAAAGGATGCTCATCAGAAGAGAGTAAACATCGTGAATTGTCTTCCTGAGAATGTCTTTGTTGAGCCGGGACAGTCAACTCCGGAGTCGGCAAAGGCTGCGATGACAGCTCTTGAGAGAGCGGTTGTGGATATCAAGGAAGGTCATATTGATGTTCTTGTGACAGCTCCGATCAACAAGAGAGCCATGGACAAGGAAGGATTCGGATACGCTGGCCACACAGAGTATCTCGAAAAGCAGTTCGGAGTAGATGAGGTTGCGATGATCATGGTGTGTGACCGTCTTAAGGTTGGTGTTGTAACAGGACATATCCCTCTTAAGGAAGTTCCGGTGCAGCTGACAACTGAGAAGATCCTCAAGAAACTTCGTCTGATGAAATCGTCTCTCCAGAGAGATTTTGGTATTGACTCTCCTAAGATTGCCGTCCTGGGTCTTAACCCGCACTGCGGTGACGGAGGATTGCTCGGAACCGAGGAACAGGAGGTTATCCTTCCTGCAATCAAGGCAGCCGCTGCTGAGGACATCATGGCTTATGGACCATATTCGGCAGATGGTTTCTTCGGACTTGGCAACTATGCAAAATTTGATGCTGTCCTTGCAATGTATCATGATCAGGGCCTCACTCCGTTCAAGGCTCTTGCGTTCGAGGACGGCGTGAACTATACAGCAGGTCTTCCAGTAGTCAGAACATCTCCTGACCACGGAACAGCATACGAGATGGCAGGCCGGGATATGGCTGATCCTCGCTCAATGAAGGCTGCAATCTATGCGGCTATCGATATCTTCAACAGGCGCGAGGACTATGACTACCTTATCGAGGGTCGCATGACCATCAAGGCACCGGACACAGAAATCAAGCCTAGAGGCGGCAGAATCATTGAGTAAAATGGCAGAAGTTTCACAGCAGAAACCGCCGATCTATCTCTATACAGACGGCGCATCGAGCGGCAACCCGGGTCCGGGAGGATACGGGGTGGTGCTCAAGTGCGGCAGTCATCAGAAGGAGATGTCGGAGGGATTCAGTCTGACGACCAATAACCGCATGGAACTTCTGGCAGTGATCAAGGGTCTGGAGGCAATCAAGTGGGAGAATGCCGAGGTTCATGTCTACAGCGACTCGTCTTATGTGGTCAAAGCCATCAACGAGGGTTGGTTGGAAGGATGGATCAGGAAGGGGTTCGCAAAGGTGAAGAATCCTGACCTGTGGATAAGGTTCAATACCCTCTATAGGAAGCACAGGGTTGCATTCCATTGGATAAAGGGTCATGCGGGTCATCCGGAAAACGAGAGGTGTGACCGTCTGGCAGTTGAGGCAGGAGCGGGAGCAGTCCAGAGGGGTGTTCAGTTGCCTCCTGATCCCGGATATGTCCCCTAAGCCAAAAGGCTCGAAGAACTTTTGGCTCGTCCCGGGTAGGGACGAAATATATAACTATAATCAAATAGCGACATGAAAGGAATCGTATTGGCTGGAGGAAGCGGAACACGCCTCTATCCGATCACAAAAGGGGTCAGCAAGCAACTGCTCCCGATCTTTGACAAGCCGATGGTCTACTATCCCATCTCTGTCCTCATGCAGGCGGGCATCAGGGATATCCTGATCATCTCGACTCCGGCAGACCTGCCTGGTTTCCAACGCCTGCTGGGCGACGGCTCAGACTACGGTGTCCGCTTCGCATACGCCGGGCAGCCTTCGCCTGACGGTCTTGCACAGGCATTCATCATCGGAGAGGAATTCATAGGTGATGACAACGTCTGCATGGTCCTTGGAGACAACATTTTCCATGGAACAGGATTTGAATCTATGCTTGACTCGGCTGTTAAACGTGCTGATGGCCAGTCTCTTGCAACTGTTTTCGGATACTGGGTAAGCGATCCGCAGAGGTATGGAGTAGCTGAGTTTGACGCTGATGGAAACTGCGTGAGCATAGAGGAAAAGCCGCTCCAACCAAAGTCAAACTATGCTGTGACAGGACTTTACTTCTATCCGAACAAGGTGGTGGAGATCGCAAAGTCCATCAAGCCTTCCGCTCGTGGTGAACTTGAAATCACTTCAGTCAATCAGGCCTTCCTGGAGACAGGTGAGCTCAAGGTAGAGTGTCTTGGAAGGGGATTCGCATGGCTTGATACCGGAACCCACGATTCGCTTTCGGAGGCATCGACTTTCATTGAGGTCATAGAAAAGAGACAAGGTCTGAAGATAGCTTGTCTTGAGGGTATAGCATATGAGAAGGGATGGATTTCTTCAGAGAAACTCAGGGAACTTGCTGCTCCTATGGCCAGGAACCCATACGGGCAATATCTCCTCCGTCTGGCTGAAAACAAATAAGAGATGAAGATAAAAGAAACACATATTCCTGGCCTGCTGGTGATAGAACCTGACGTGTATGGCGATTCGCGTGGATATTTCTTTGAGTCGTTCTCGGCGAGAAAGTTTGAGGAAGTTACCGGAGTCAAGACCGAGTTCGTGCAAGATAACGAAAGCCGTTCGTCATATGGCGTGGTTCGCGGACTGCATATGCAACTCCCGCCACGTTCGCAGGCGAAACTCGTTCGTGTGGTCGAAGGTCGTGTTCTGGATGTTGCAGTAGACCTCAGGAAGGATTCTCCGACATTCGGACAGCATTTCTCAATCGAACTTTCGGGGGAAAACCATCTCCAGCTTTTCATACCGAAAGGATTCGCCCATGGATTCAGTGTACTCTCGGAGAGTGTGGTGTTCCAGTATAAATGCGACGAATATTATGCACCTGAGACTGAGGCGGCAATCGCGTGGAATGATCCTGACCTGAATATTGACTGGAAAGTGCCGGCTGACGATGTTGTGCTTTCGCCGAAGGACAAATCTCATCCTACGTTAAACGAATTTATTTCCAAGTGGTCATGAAGGTTTTGGTGACAGGCGGCTTGGGTCAGTTAGGCCGTGAGATCAGCAAGTTGACTGCTTCGTCAGAGCATACATATATATATACTGATGTGCGTGCGGATGGCGATGTGGTACGGCTTGATATCACAGATTCTGCAGCGGTAGGGGCTTTGGTGCAGGATGTTGACGTTATAGTGAACTGTGCAGCTTATACCGATGTGAATAAGGCTGAAAGCGATGCGGATGCGGCGTATAAGGTCAATGCCCTTGCGCCAGCTGTGTTGGCGGAGGCTGCGAAGGCAGCTGGAGCTATGCTGATTCACGTGTCAACTGATTATGTGTTCGATGGTGAGTCTAATGTTCCATATACGGAAGATGCACCGAAGAATCCGCTTGGAGTATATGGCCGCACAAAACTGGCAGGGGAGAATGCAATAATCGCATCAGGATGCAGGCATCTTATTTTCAGAACCTCGTGGCTTTATAGCAATTCAGGAAAGAACTTCTTTCTTACCATGGCGGAGCTGACCGCTTCGAAGCCGGAAGTCAAGGTTGTGGAAGATCAGGTTGGAACGCCGACCTATGCTTATGATCTCGCCTACCTTATTACATATATAATAGAGGAGAATCTTCTTGATAGAAACGGCGTATATAATTATTCAGGAGAGGGTGTGTGCTCATGGTATGATTTCGCGACAGAGATCTGCTCGCAGCTCGGTCATATCTGCTGCGTGATTCCATGCCGTACAGAGGATTATCCGAGCCCGGTCAAGCGTCCGCATTATTCGGTATTGGATAAGACCAAGGTAAAGGCGGATTTCGGCCTTGAGATTCCCTATTGGAGACAGTCGCTTGCAATGGCTGTTAAGGAATACTTTTCTCTAAATAAATGAGTAGCAAGATAATGGGAGAGTTTAAAAGAAATATTCTGGTGACTGGAGGAGCCGGTTTCATAGGTAGTCATGTGGTTCGTCTCTTCGTGACGAAATATCCTGATTACAGGATCATAAACTTCGATGCGCTGACCTATGCAGGCAACCTTGAGAACCTTAAGGATGTGGAGAATTGTCCTAACTATGTATTCGTAAAGGGAGACATCTGCGACCATGCGCTTGTGTCCGGGATCTTCTCGGAATATCAGGTAGATGGTGTCATTCATCTGGCCGCCGAGAGTCATGTGGACAGGTCCATAGAGGATCCGTTTACATTCGCCCGTACAAACGTTATGGGAACGCTTGCCCTGCTTCATGCAGCACGCTCGACATGGGCCGGGAAGCAGTCCTGCAGATTTTATCACGTAAGTACCGATGAGGTATACGGAGCACTTGAAATGGACGGCACATTCTTCACTGAAGATACTCGCTATGACCCACATAGTCCGTATAGTGCATCAAAGGCATCTTCAGACCATTTCGTGCGCGCTTTCCATGATACATACGGCCTTCCGACAGTGATATCGAACTGCTCTAACAATTATGGACCGTATCAGTTTCCGGAGAAACTTATCCCATTGTTTATTAATAATATACGATTGGGTAAACCACTACCTGTATATGGTAAGGGAGAGAATGTCCGAGACTGGCTTTACGTTGAGGATCATGCCCGAGCGATAGACTTGATCTTTCACGAAGGAAAAGACGGCGAAACCTATAACATAGGTGGATTCAACGAGTGGAGGAACATTGACCTGATCAAGGTCATGATAGAGGCTGCGGACCGCCTTCTGGGTAATCCTCCAGGTCATAGTCTTGGGCTGATTACATATGTCAAGGACCGTGCTGGACATGACTTGAGATATGCTATCGATTCGCGCAAACTGCATGAGGAACTGGGGTGGGAACCGTCTTTACAGTTTGAGGAAGGCATAGAGAAGACCATCAGATGGTATCTTGATAACCAGGAGTGGATGGATAGGGTGACTGGAGGAGAATATGCCGATTACTACGACAAGATGTATAAGAACCGATAAATTATAATACTATGAAACTCAGAATTCTGACCATTCTCGCAGCGTTGCTTGCTTTAGCTTCGCTTGACGCTGCAGCTCAGCGTCAACATGTGCGCCCGGGCCGTCCGGGGCATACAGGCGCTGACGCATTCCGTGGCATAGGCATCACATTCGGCTATGTCAACTCAAATTACAGGACTCTGGAACTGGCTACGGATGAGGCTACGACTTCTGCCATGCTGCATGGATTCACCCTCGGATTGACAAAGGATTTTACTCTTCTGCCACATGCATTGTATTTCCAGACAGGAGTGAATTATGGCTATCAGAATGACCCTCGTAATGAGTCCTATAAGATTCCGTATACAGATGTCTCAGTGCGTATTGTAGGTGATAGGGAGGAGCATTATCTCGGTATTCCACTAAGATTGAAGTATGATCTGCATCTGCTTGATCGTGTGGGACTTACATTTGATGCAGGTCCGACTCTCTTCATGGGACTTTCTTCGAAATATAAGTACAAGACAAAGCTTACAGACAGCGTTTTGGCTGTTGACTACAACCTTTACAACGGAAAGTCTGACGCCTCCGGCACTTCTTCGATCTTTGATCTTGAGAACTGGATGAGGATGAGTGGAATGTATCCGGAAGGTCGTCTCGGAAGATTTGATGTCATGCTCGGAGCGTCTGTTGGAGCAAATTTCTTCCATATCCTCGAAGTTCGCGTCGGGTATGATTACGGTCTTCTCAACAGGTATCGCAAGGATATCGCGGACATGTACAGCATGCACCGCGGACAGTTTACTCTCAGCGCGGGAATCAGATTCTAAGATATCTTTATTCTGCACGGTATGACAATAGTCAGCCGAAATGGGATTGAATATGCCAAAAAGTAGTCTTGACAGGCTGACTTTTTGGCATATTTGCATATTTTCATTATTTTTGTGGGATTGTTTTCAAACCTGAATATAAAAATATCAAAATATGGGATTTACAGACCTGTTCAAGAAGATTTTCGGCACTAAGGCCGAACGAGACCTCAAGCAGCTCAGGCCTATGCTTGACAAGGTGCTTGTGGCATACGAAACCATTGATAAACTGGATAATGACCAGCTCCGCGCCAAGTGCGACGAGCTGAAGGCAAAGATACAGGAGGCTATTGCAGCTGATGAGAAGCGTATCGCTGAGATCAAGCTTGAGATAGAAACAGATATTCCGCTCGACAGGAAGGAGAAGCTCGCAACTGAGTCTGATAAGCTTGTCAAGAATGTTGACGAGACAATCGAAAAGGTTCTCAACGAGATTCTTCCAGAGGCTTTCGCAATCATGAAGTCAACAGCACGTCGTTTTAAGGAGAACCCTGAGATCCGCGTGAAGGCAACTAAGTTTGACCGCGACCTCAGCGCTACAAGGGAGTTTGTCAGCATCGATGGCGATGAAGCTGTATGGCAGAACCATTGGATGGCCGGTGGAAACGAGATAACATGGGATATGGTACACTATGATGTACAGCTCATCGGAGGTATCGTGCTCCACCAGGGTAAGATAGCTGAGATGGCAACAGGTGAGGGTAAGACTCTCGTGGCAACTCTCCCGGTGTTCCTCAATGCCCTCGCAGGCAAGGGAGTGCACGTGGTGACAGTCAATGACTATCTTTCTAAGCGTGACTCGGAGTGGATGGGACCGCTCTACATGTTCCATGGACTTTCGGTAGACTGTATCGACAAGCATCAGCCAAATAGCCCTGCACGTCGCAAGGCATATGCATGCAACATCACATTCGGTACTAACAACGAGTTCGGTTTCGACTACCTCCGCGATAATATGGCGGTGGCTATGGACGATCTCGTTCAGCGCAAGCATCACTTCGCAATCGTCGACGAGGTCGACTCGGTCCTCATTGACGATGCCCGTACTCCTCTCATCATCTCAGGCCCTGTTCCAAGGGGAGAGGATCAGCAGTTCGTAGAGTTCAAACCGCTCGTGGAGCGTCTCTATAACGCACAGAAGACGCTTGTGACCAATCTGCTGTCAGAGGCAAAGAAACTTATTGCGGCAGGAAACGAGAAGGACGGAGGTATCCTCCTTTTCAGAGCATACAAGGGTTATCCTAAGTACAAGCCACTCATCAAGTTCCTCAGCGAACCTGGTATGAAGCAGCTTCTCCAGAAGGTTGAGAACTACTATATCCAGGATAACGAGCGCGAGATGCCTTTCATTACTGATGAGCTCTATTTCGTAGTCAGTGAGAAGCAGCACTCTGTAGATATGACCGACAAGGGTCGTGACCTTATCACAGGTAACCTCGAAGATCCTAACTTCTTTGTCCTTCCGGACGTTGGTGCCGCTGTTGCAGAGGTGCAGAAGAATGAGGCTCTCTCGGCTGAAGAAAAGCAGGTGAAGAAGGATGAGATCCACGCAGACTTCGCACTTAAGTCAGAGCGTGTACACACTGTTACCCAGCTCCTTAAGGCGTATACAATGTTTGACCGCGAGATCGACTACATCATCCAGGATGGCAAGATCAAGATCGTTGACGAGCAGACTGGACGTATCATGGAGGGACGCCGTTGGAGCGATGGTCTCCACCAGGCGGTAGAGGCAAAGGAAAACGTGAAGGTTGAGGCTGCGACGCAGACATTCGCGACTATCACCCTCCAGAATTACTTCCGTATGTACCACAAGCTTTCTGGTATGACCGGTACAGCGGAGACAGAGGCAGGTGAGTTCTGGTCGATCTATAAGCTTGATGTAGTTGTGATCCCTACTAACAGACCGATTGCCCGTCAGGATCAGAATGACCTTATCTACAGAACCAAGAAGGCTAAATATGAGGCAGTCATCGCCAAGGTTGTAGAACTTACAAAGGCTGGAAGACCGGTTCTCGTGGGTACTACTGACGTGGAGACTTCAGAGCTCCTTAGCCGTATGCTCCGTCTTCGTGGTATCGATCATCAGGTCCTCAATGCGAAGCAGCATGCACGTGAGGCTGAGGTTGTAAAGCACGCCGGAGAGCCATCTACAGTGACTATTGCAACCAATATGGCCGGTCGTGGTACCGATATCAAGCTACCGGATGAGGTTAAGGACGCAGGTGGTCTCGCAATCATCGGTACTGAGCGTCATGACAGCCGTCGAGTTGACCGTCAGCTCCGCGGACGTTCAGGACGTCAGGGTGACCCGGGTTCATCAATCTTCTTCATCTCTCTTGAGGATAAGCTCATGCGTCTGTTCGGTGGTGAGAAGATCGCTTCAGTGGTTGACCGTATGGGTATGGAGGAGAATGACGTTCTTGAGGCTCCGATGCTTAACAATGCAGTGGAGAGAGCCCAGAAGAAGGTCGAGGAGAACAACTTCGGTATCCGTAAGAGACTCCTTGAGTATGATGACGTGATGAACTCACAGCGTGAGGTTATCTATACAAAGAGACGCAATGCGCTCTCAGGTGAGAGGGTTGAGATCGATGTCATGAACATGATGCAGGATATCGCTCAGATCCTTATTGAGAAGGCTGATGGCATGCCATATGAGGATTTCTCTGAGTATGTGATGTCTGCGCTTTCTATCGAGCCAGGATTCGATGAGGAGACTTATTACCATGCAAAACCGGCTGAACTTGCCGAGAAACTCTATGAGAACATGGTCGTTACCCATCGTCGTCGTATGGATACCATTATCCAGAGAACTCTCCCGATTCTCAAGGATCTTGCAGAGAAGAACGCAGCTATGCCTGACGATGCTATGATCCGTATCCCGGTTTCAGACGGACGTAAGATCTACCCTGTAGTCCTTAATATCAAGAAAGTTGTTGAGTCTGAAGGACGCGAGCTTGTTCGTGCTATCAGCAAGAGTATCGTCCTCTATAGAATCGATGATTGCTGGAAGGAGCATCTCCGTGATATGGACGACCTCAAGCAGTCGGTACAGAACGCTACATACGAGCAGAAGGATCCGCTTCTTATCTACAAGTTCGAGAGCTTCAACCTCTTCAGCCAGATGCTTGAGGATATGAACAAGGACGTTCTTGCGTTCCTTCTTCGTGCTCATATTCCGCTTCGTGACGGCGCGGCGGCACAGGCTCCGGCCCAGCCTCGCAAGCCAGACATGAGCCAGATGAACACCAGCAGAACCGATCTTGTGACGAACGGGGGTGAGCCTAAGAGCAAGATGCCGGTACACGTCGAGAAGCAGGTCGGACGTAATGACCCATGTCCATGTGGCTCAGGCAAGAAGTTCAAGAACTGCCACGGCAAGCCTCAGGCATAATCGGGTATATGAATTGAAAATGAAACAATAAAACATAAACGTTATGGCAAAGACAGAACCAGTAGTAAACGTAAACTCTATCAGCCGTATCTCTGCGGGTACAATTATTAAGGGTGAGGTCGTATCTCCTACCGATATCCGTATTGACGGTACTTTCGAGGGACGTGTACAGTCTAAGGGACGCGTCGTAGTAGGCGAGTCCGCTACCATCAAGGGTGACATCGTTTGTGAGAATGTTGATCTTTGGGGTAAGGTTGAGGGCAACCTTTTTGTTAAGGATACTCTTTCGCTCAAGGAGGGCTGCGTTGTGGACGGCAATCTGCACGTACGTCGTCTCGCAGTTGAGCTTGGAGCAACCTTCAACGGCAACTGCAAGACCATCACAGAGGCAGAGTTCAACAAGCTTGCCGGTGTCGAGACACCAGCACAGCCAAAGCACGCTCAGCCGCAGCAGGTCCGCGCAAACTAATCAGCCTTACAGCGCAATCTACAAACCAGGCAGCCATCTGTGATGGCTGCCTGGTTTGTTTTGGTACGCCCAGCATGG
>JAFYRK010000061.1 GCA_017559545.1 Bacteroidales bacterium | reverse complement strand
TGAAAACCGACGCCCGGAAGCGTCCGATATCCAAATTGTTAATAATTGAATTTTATGATTTGCCGTCTTATGACGGACTTCTTTACGGTTATATGTTACCAGCTTGCCTTCTTTACGCCTGGGATGAGACCGTTGCTTGCCATCTCACGGAACTGGATACGGCTGATGCCGAACATACGCATATATCCCTTTGGACGTCCAGTGAGAGAACAACGGTTGTGCATACGGCAAGCAGCTGAGTTCTTAGGGAGCTTATCGAGAGCAGCCCAGTCTCCTGCTTCCTTGAGAGCCTGTCTCTTAGCAGCGTACTTAGCAACCAATTTCGCGCGTTTTGCCTCGCGAGCCTTCATTGATTCTTTAGCCATTGTATTCTCCTTTAATTAGTTGTTCTTCTTGAATGGGAGACCGAATGCCTTGAGAAGCGCGTGAGCCTCTGCATCAGTCTTAGCTGTAGTCACGAAAGTGATCTCCATTCCGAGGATCTTGCTGATCTTGTCGATATCGATCTCAGGGAAGATGATCTGCTCCTTGATACCAAGAGTGTAGTTACCCTTTCCGTCCATCTTCTCAGAGATACCGTTGAAGTCTCTGATTCGTGGGAGAGAAACGCGGATAAGTCTCTCGAGGAACTCGTACATCTTCACGTCGCGAAGAGTAACCTTTGTTCCGATAGGCATGCCCTTACGGAGCTTGAAGTTTGAGATATCCTTTCTTGAGTGAGTTACCACTGCCTTCTGACCTGCGATGATAGTGAGCTCCTGAGCTGCTGTCTCAACAAGCTTCTTATCGCCAGTTGCGTCACCTACACCCTCGTTGATAGTAATCTTAACGAGCTTAGGGCACTGCATTACTGTTGTATAGCCGAACTCCTTCATGAGCTTTGGCACGATCTCCTCTCTATATACCTTCTTGAGAGCTGGAACGTAGCCTGCTGGGAGTGCTACTGCTGCTGTATTATTCTTTGCCATTACTTAATCTCCTCTCCAGATTTTTTAGCAATACGTACCTTCTTACCGTCAACTACCTTGCGGCTGATTCTTGTAGGAGCACCTGTCTTAGGGTCTACTACCTGAAGGTTTGAGATGTGTACGCCTGCCTCCTGTTTAACAATACCGCCCTGAGGATGCTTTGGGCTTGGCTTTGCGTGCTTGCTTACGATGTTGATTCCCTCAACGATAGCGCGATCCTTTGATGGGATAACCTCGAGCACCTTACCGGTCTTACCTTTGTCGTTACCGGCGTTTACATAGACTGTGTCGCCTTTCTTGATATGTAACTTCTTCATATTCTTCTAAAATTAGAGGACCTCTGGTGCCAGTGAAACGATCTTCATGTAGTTCTCGCGAAGCTCTCTTGCAACTGGGCCGAAGATACGAGTACCCTTAACCTCACCTGCATTGTTGAGAAGTACGCAAGCATTGTCATCGAAGCGGATGTAAGATCCGTCCGGACGACGAATTTCCTTCTTTGTGCGGACTACGACAGCCTTTGACACTGCGCCCTTCTTAGCGTCACCGCCAGGGATTGCGCTCTTAACTGCAACGACGATCTTGTCGCCCACTCTTGCATAACGGCGGCGTGTACCACCCAACACACGGATACAAAGAACCTCCTTTGCACCGCTGTTGTCTGCCACCTGTAAACGTG
>JAFYRK010000017.1 GCA_017559545.1 Bacteroidales bacterium | reverse complement strand
GTTGGCGGTGGAACACGGGTGCATCATCTCGAAGGATGCCGACCTTACGGTGGCCTTTGAAGTGGAACTTCCCGAACTTTACACCGTTACGGGTGCGGAATATGAGGCGATACACGGCTGCTGGATAAAGGCAATCAAGGTGCTCCCGGACTTCTCCATCGTCCACAAGCAGGACTGGTTTATCCGTGAGACCTACAAGCCCGAACTTCACAAGGAGGACATGAGTTTCCTTAGCCGCTCCTTTGAAAGACATTTCAACGAAAGACCGTATCTGAAACATACCTGCTACCTCTTTCTTACCAAGACGACAAAGGAACGTAGCCGTATGCAGAGTAACTTCAGTACGCTGTGCAGGGGGCATATCATCCCGAAAGAGATAAACAAGGATACGGCGACCAAGTTCCTTGAAGCCACAGAACAGTTCGAGAGGATAATGAACGATTCGGGTTTTGTGAAACTCCGCCGACTGACAACCAATGAGATAGTCGGAACGGAAGAGAAAGCCGGAGTGATTGAACGCTACTTCTCGCTGATGCCCGAAGACAATGCCTGCCTGCAGGACATCTGTCTCTCGCCCGAAGAGATGCGTATCGGTAACAACCGCCTTTGTCTGCATACACTCTCCGATGCAGGCGACCTGCCGGGCAAGGTATCTACCGATATAAGGTTTGAGAAACTATCTACTGACCGTTCTGACTGCCGCCTGTCATTCGCAAGCCCTGTTGGACTGCTGTTGCCCTGCAACCACATCTACAACCAGTATGTGCTGATTGACAACAGTGAGGAGAATTTGCAGAAGTTTGAGAAAGCCGCAAGGAACATGCAGTCGCTGTCCAAGTACAGCCGAAGCAACAGCATCAACAAGGAGTGGATTGACCAATACTTGAACGAGGCACATTCCTACGGACTGACCTCCGTCCGTGCCCACTTCAACATTATGGCGTGGAGTGACGATGCGGAGGAACTCAAGCGGATAAAGAACGATGTGGGAAGCCAGCTCGCAAGTATGGAATGTATGCCGCGACACAACACCGTGGATTGTCCTACTCTCTATTGGGCGGGCATACCGGGCAATGAGGCGGATTTTCCTGCCGAAGAGAGTTTCTACACCTTCACGGAGCAGGCGGTATGCTTCTTCACGGAAGAGACCAACTATCGCAGTTCACTCTCGCCGTTCGGTATCAAGATGGTGGACAGGCTGACAGGAAAACCGCTGCACCTTGACATATCGGACCTGCCGATGAAGAAGGGTGTTACCACCAACCGCAACAAGTTCGTGTTGGGGCCAAGCGGTAGCGGGAAGTCCTTCTTCATGAACCACCTTGTAAGACAATACTACGAGCAGGGAACTCACGTGGTGCTGGTGGATACTGGAAATTCCTATCAGGGCTTGTGTGAGATGATCAGACGCAAGACCGGAGGAAAGGACGGCATCTACTTCACCTATACAGAAGAGAATCCCATTTCGTTCAACCCGTTCTACACCGATGACTATGTGTTTGACGTGGAGAAGAAGGACAGCATCAAGACCTTGCTGCTGACGCTATGGAAAAGCGAGAATCAGGAAGTGAGCAAGACGGAATCGGGAGAACTTGGAAGTGCCGTGAGCAACTATGTGGAGCGTATCCGTGCCGACCGAAGTATAGAGCCTTGCTTCAATACCTTCTACGAGTATATGCGTGACGTGTACCGCAAAGAGCTTGAAGAGCGTGAAATCAAGGTCGAGAAAGCCGACTTTAACATCGACAACTTCCTGACTACGCTACGGCAGTATTACAAGGGAGGTCGTTATGACTTCCTGCTGAACTCGAAAGAGAACATCGACCTGCTCGGCAAGCGGTTCATCGTCTTTGAGATTGATGCGGTGAAGGAAAACCGGGAACTCTTCCCTGTGGTGACCATCATCATCATGGAAGCCTTCATCAACAAGATGCGAAGACTCAAGGGTGTACGCAAACAGCTGATTGTGGAAGAGGCTTGGAAAGCGCTCTCTTCACCGAACATGGCGGAATACCTCCGCTATCTCTACAAGACGGTTAGAAAGTATTTCGGTGAAGCGATAGTCGTGACGCAGGAGGTGGATGACATTATCTCCAGTCCGGTAGTAAAGGAGAGTATCATCAACAACTCGGACTGTAAGATACTGCTTGACCAGCGTAAATACATGAACAAGTTTGACCAGATACAGGCTTTGCTCGGACTGACGGAAAAGGAGAAGGCACAAATCCTTTCCATCAATATGGCTAACCATCCGTCAAGGCTCTACAAGGAAGTCTGGATAGGACTCGGAGGAACGCAATCGGCTGTCTATGCTACGGAAGTGAGTATGCAGGAATATCTGGCATATACCACCGAAGAGAGCGAGAAGATGGAAGTCTATCAGTTGGCGGAAACACTTGGGGGCGACATTGAGGCGGCCATCAAGCAGCTCGTCGAAAAGAGAAAGAACAAGAAGTAGAACAATAAAAAAAGAAGGAACAATGAAAATGACAAAAATCAGAATGCTGAACATCAGCAAGTGTTTAATCGGACTTGCAACCATTATGTTGCAGTCGTGTGATGTAACGGACAATACCCGTGACAAGATGTGCGGTAATTGGGAAAGTGTAGGAAACAAACCCGATGTACTGATATTCAAGGAGGGCGACACCTACAAGGTTACAATATTC
>JAFYRK010000060.1 GCA_017559545.1 Bacteroidales bacterium | reverse complement strand
CCCGTCACTGATGGGATACTACGAAAAGTATCATTGCAGATAAGGAACCGCCGTATGCGGACCCGCATGTACGGTGGTGTGAGAGGTCGGAAAACAAAAGTAGGAGGAAAACCTACTTTTGTTTTCCTCCTACTCGATTATACCGTAATAATTGCTATATTTACGGAAATGTTAAAGAAAATGTAGATAGTATGAAGATTGTGTTTCTTGATGCGGCGACAATGGGAAATGTCTCGTTTGAGCCATTTGAACGTCTTGGAGAATTTGTCAGGTATGAAAACTCTACAGCAGAACAGGCCAGGGAGAGGGTGAAGGATGTTGAGGTGCTTCTTATCAATAAGGTCCTGGTCAATAAGGAACTGATTGATGCTGCTCCAGATCTTAAGCTTATCTGTATTGCTGCAACAGGAGTCAATAATATTGATGTTGATTATGCTGCGTCAAAAGGAATACCGGTACGTAATGCAGTCGGATATTCTACGGATTCGGTAGTTCAGTCGACTTTCATGCATATTCTTTCACTTGTCGGAGGCGGGCAGTATTTCGATGATAGCGTAAAGTCGGGTTCATATTCGCGCAGTGGCATGTTCACAGACCCGAACTGGAACTGGTGGGAACTTGCAGGAAAGACCATCGGTATCATAGGTCTCGGAAACATAGGAAAGAAGGTTGCTCATATTGCGGAAGCTTTCGGAATGAAGGTCTGCTACTTCTCTACGTCGGGTACAGGTCACTGCAAGGATTATCCTTGCCTGCCGCTAGAACAGCTTTTGGCAGAGTCAGATATAGTTTCAATCCACGCCCCACTTAACGATCGTACCAACAGACTCATCGGAGCTAAGGAATTGTCCATGATGAAGCCGTCAGCATATCTCGTCAATATGGGACGTGGAGCTATTTTAGTTGAGGAGGATCTTGCGAAAGCTGTTGATGATGGCGTGATTGCCGGTGCCGGTATTGATGTCTTTGTGACAGAACCTGTTCCGGAAGATCATCCATACCTGAAGATGCAGCATCCTGAGCGCATGCGACTTGCTCCTCATGTGGCATGGGCCAGTGTGGAAGCCCGTCAGCGTCTCATCGCCATCATGGCCTCCAATATCGCTGAAGGCTGGTAGTCGTCATGTTATAGCAACATGACGACCTGCCTGAGTTATTCCGAGATTTCCACAGTACTTGCAGAAGTGCCTTGTGAGAGGTTGACTTTGATCTGTACAGGTATGCTGTAGCGTATCTCTTCTCGGTGCGAGATGATTCCGACCTGCCTTCCTGAGTCTGAATGGAGACTCTTGAGGGTGTTGATCGCATTCTGAAGCGCCTCTCCGCTGAGTGTGCCGAATCCCTCGTCAATGAAGAGCATCGAGACTCCAAGATGCTGGCCGAAGTCAGCCAGAGCAAGGGCGAGAGCCAGTGATACAAGGAACGACTCTCCTCCGGATATGGAGTTTGTGCTTCTTGTCTGGTAGTCGTTATATTGATCTTCAAGCTTGAGGTTGAGGGTTCCAGGGTTGACCAGAAGTCTATACCTCGGTGCCATATTCTTGAGATGTCGGTTGGCATTGACAAGAAGGCTTTCCAACACATAGCTCTGAGCTGTCTTGCTTAGCTTATCTCCGCTGCTGTCTCCGAAGAGTTTGTGGAAGCTGTGCCAGTGGGCATACTCTTCCTTGAGCTGATCAAGAAGCATTGTGTTTCCTTTTTTCAAGCGTGCCTCGTTGTCCACTTTGAGTTCGTTCTGGATATTTCCTTTTCGTGTGTTGCTCGCATCGCGAAGTTCCCCTATATAGTCTGTTTCTGCTTTTAGAGATTCCTTGGTGTCCTCTTCCTTCAGTGTGACAGGCCTGTTTGCAATATGCGCTACAAGTTCCTCTTCTGCGCTTTTGCATGCAGCCATAGCAGTCTTATGCTCTGCCAGTCTGCTGTTTAAGTATGCATCCTCATTTATATGAGCATTGTTGCTGATTGTCATGAGGTGTTCAAGCGTCTCGATAGAATACTCCTGATGACAATTGAGGAATTCCTCTACCTTGGCAGCGTATCCCTTATGCGCTTTGCTTTCATTGGTTATAGTGCTGAGTTCTGTGCTTACATTGCTCTTGAGTGTCGCCCAGATGTGCTGAAGGCCGTTTTTTGCCTTTGGAGGAAGTACGCCATCAGCACTCCATTTCGGCATGGCAGTCAGGATTTCTCCTTTGACATCCGCTATGAATTTAAGGATAGGACGTATCTGGTCGGCAGCTACGGTTAATCTTCCTGCGCTTTCTACAGCTGCACGATACTCGGCCGCCTTAGCCTTGAGCTCAGCCGTGAAGGCTTCTGTGTCATCATTCCAGTTGTTGTCCCATGCAAGGGAGCCGGTAAGAGCAACATTAATCTTAGTGACCAATGCCTCTTTCTTATTTTCGGATTCGCTTATCTTGTCTTTGAGAGTTGTTATCTCTTTCTTGACCAGGTCTACTGCTGCAGCACTCTTGGTACGTGCATTTGTCGCTTCTCCTTTTCTCTTAAGACAGTCTGTATGCGCTTTTGCCAACTCCTGCTTCTTCAGCTCAATTTTCTCTCCCTCAGAAATCTTTTCCTGGAGTGAGGTTATCATAGATCCAATAGAGTCGGTGGAAGCATCGTTCAATGTCTGTGCGTCATGCCTTCCTTCAATACTGTTACTGAGCTTAACGACTTCTTTATCAAGCTTGATATTCAGTCCGTCAAGAGTCTCTCCAGTCACTTTAATCAGGTTTTCCAGACTTGCAGCAGCTGCTGTCGCATCTTTGGCTTTCTTATCCTGAGCCTTGAATTCCTCCTTGATCTTCTTGTATTCTTCGTCAAGAAGTGCGTCAGCCTTAAGTTCGGTGACTACCTGACCACATACAGGGCAAAGATTGTCCGTGTTGCCGAGACCTGCATGAAGCATCGTACGCATTTCTTTGGCAAGTGTCTCGATTGTCAGCTCTCGTCTCTTATGCTCCTCTTCCAGACGTGCCAGTTCGGCATTCTCTGCAACTGCCTTAGCTTTGAGAATCTCAAGTTGACTTTCTGACAAAGCTATAGACCCTTTCGTTTTCTCAATATCGTGACGATAGCCATCAATTGTTTCCTTTATGGTCTTTACACTTGTCAGGAATTCCTTTTCATTGCGGAGCATCGCGAGGTTCAGTGCGGCAAGCTGTCCGTTGGCTGCCTCCATCAACTTCAGACTCTCTTCTTCGGCTTTGACCGCAACAGCGAGAAGATGGTCAGCCTCGTTCAATGCATGCTCTGCTGCAGGGAGGTCGGTTTCCTCCTTCGTCTTCAATTCACCCTTTGACTTTTCAACAGTGACACACTCGCTCTCCCATGATTTGATATCAGCGATAATGGTCTGGTCATTATCATATACAGAAACATTCTGTGAATGTGCTTCTACCACCTTTTGAGTCTGATCAAGCTTGTGAAGAGTTTCTTTCAAGTTTTCGATCTCATAAGCTTCTCCTGCCAATGCTTCCCTGAATTCGTTCTCTAGACCAGCAAGGCGGACTGTGGCACTCTCTGCATTTGCTTTATGTCTACGGGCATTTGCCAATGCCTCTCGCACTTCTACTGTTTCAGCCCATTGGTCTGAGGTTTTCTTCCTCTGGATGAAATCTGCAGAAGATATGGTCTCTTCGGCTTCCTGAAGATCTTTTTTTGCCTTCTCCACCTTTGCCTCCAGCGACTCCTTACCCTCCAGCCATGCGGTGCATTTCTGAAGCGCTTCTGCTTTGGTGGCAAGTGTTGCTATCGTTGCGTCGATCTGCTCAAGTTCGTCTTCAAGTGCCTGCCTTTCCTCTGCCGGCAAAGTTACGATACTGTCATGCTTGCTTTGCGCGTCCTTGAGTTTCTTTTCAATCTTATTGAACTGATCATGGATCGCCATGCCGATCTTCCTGTAGACTTCGGTGCCGGAGATCTTCTCCAGTATATCAGCTTTGGCACCTTCGTCGCTTTTGAGGAATTCGGTGAATTCACCCTGGGCGAGCATGGTTGTGCGGCAGAACTGATTGAAATCAAGTCCTACGGCATTGACGATGACTGCTGCTACCGCATTATAATCAGGATGTTTCTGTGCCGATGTGGTTGCGCTTGTGTCAAGGTTGGTTATGCTCCAGAGTTCATTGGACAAGCCTACGTTAACTTTACAGTTTTTGCCTCGGCTTACGCTCCACTCGGCAAGGTAGTTTGCGCCGTCATTGCCCACAAACCACAGTTTTGAATATGCGTATCCGGTATTCTGCCTCATCAGGTTACGCGGATCCCTGCCTGAGAGGTTGTCCTCATTGGCCTCAGTCTTTTCTTTCTTGCTTTTAGAGATACGAGGTGTCGTGTTGTACAATGCAATGCTTATTGCGTCAAGCAGGGTAGTCTTTCCTGATCCTGTCGTACCTGTAATCAGAAACAGTTCAGCATCAGAAAGAGGACCCTTATCAAAATCGATCACGGCTTCCTTGATGGATGCAAGATTGAGTATTTCAAGTTTCTTAATTTTCATGGTCTGAGTTGTTTATGTTTCTGTATACGGTATTGAACATTTCCTGGAACTTTTCAGAGAAGATCTGGCCTTGGCTTTCTGCATATGACTTCAGGACCGTAACCGGATCAAGCTTCTGCAGTTCTTCCACCGTTATGGCTTTCATCGCACTTTGTCTTCTCTCTTCGCTTACAAGACTCTCGCGTGTCGGGTTAGTGACAGCATAAAGCGCTGCTTTCCCCGCCAACGCCTCCTGTATCTGCCTGTCCTTGTTGAACGGCATCTGTTCGCTGTCTTTCAAGAGGACATTCAGTCTGATATATGCGTTAATGTCTGCCGGGAACTTCTTGAGTTCAGCAATCACATCCTCCCATGGTGCATGACCTTCCGCAGGTATGCTTACAAGCGGACGCGGACATTTTACGTCAACTGTTCTGATCGAAGGGATGCTGCCGTGGGCTTCTATCTCCACTATGCTGAAACCGTGCTCATACCCGCTGCGTACCTCGTCAAAGCTCACCGGGATAGGGGTGCCACAGTATCTTGCACGTCCGTTTCCGAAGGTCTGGGCCTTATGGATATGGCCAAGTGCAATGTAATCATACACGCTTCCTAACTCATCCAGAGCAGTGTATTCGATACCTCCGACGAAGCGATCGTTCATGATGTCATGGCCGGTGTGGTCACATCCGTTGATCGCTGCATGACCGACATAGACTATTGGCAGTTCCTCTGCAGTCTTCTCCTTGACGGCAGCTTCAAGTCTGCTGTAGAACTCGTCGTTAAGGAATCGCTCGTTAGTATATGGAATCGCCACCACCCATCCTTTTCCGTCGATAGGAATGATGTTCTCCTGGACTTCTGTCATGTTGGCCTTACCTATCATCTTTACCTTCAACGCTTCCCAAGGAGTCTGATGCACCTCATGGCGTGCTGCGCTGTCGTGATTTCCGCTGATGCACACTATTGTCATGGAAGGATATGCGTCATGTATCCGGACGATAGCCTCAGCGAAGCTCTTCTGGACGGTAGTGTTAGGTATGGCAACGTCAAAGATGTCTCCTGCAATGATCAGGGCATCGGGTTCTTCTGTCTTGACAAGATCTATAAGCTGTACGATCATGCTTTCGTGATCCTTGGTCCGGTCATAGCCGAAGAAGTTCTGGCCAAGATGCCAGTCGGAAGTGTGTATTATCTTCATTATGCGGATATATTGTTTTATATCAAAGTTACTGTTTATTATATAATACGCAATCAAGTTTGAAATGTTATGCTAACAATAATCAGAATTTTGCGTATTATATGATATGAGCATACTTATAGATTATTATCATACCACAGACCAGGTGCATATACCTGAGAATCAGATCAAGAGGATTTCCGAGGCGGAGGTAGCTGCTTCGGCGATACCGTCCATAATAGCAGATGCTGCGCAAACCATTCGTGAACGATTCATGGAAGAGGCACGTCATGTGAAATCCAAGGACTACTTCCTTCATAGTCGTCTGGAGAGACATATGGTTGAGCTGGTCATGGATCTGGCAATAAAGAGTGTATCACGTGAGGATGATGAACCGCATGCGGAAGTTGATATTGAGCATCTGTCCTGCTATGGATGCGGTGGAGTGTGGAAAAATGTGTTTTATGGCGAGGAATATTGGAAGATCTATCTTCAACGCTTCAAGGTGGTGGCAAGAAACGACTATATTGAGGTCGGATCTTCGTACAATGGTTTTGAGCATATGGTCTATACGCATATAACTAATGCAAAGCTGGATGCTCTTCTGCTGGTAGATGCCGCTCATGGTCTTATTGACGATGCGATTACGTCTATACTACTTGAACTTGATTCCTTTTACCTTTCCCAGGAAATCTATTTCTCAGCCGTGCCCTATATGATTGATCCTTTTGTGTCCAGGTATCAGGGTATTACTAAAGTAAACAGCAAAGGGAACAGGTGTACCGTCAATTTCTATCTTTCAGATACAGAAAAAGCCTTCATAACCTTCTTCAGAGATTGTCTGCCGTGGGATATCCCAGACGCGCCGACTGACCCAGAGTCGCTCAGGGCGGAGTGTGCTAAGAAAGGATCTCCGTTCACTATTGTCGGATTGAGCAAAAGTGACCGGAGATACCTCAGGAATTACCAGTATTCTGATGAATAGAACTTGCGTATGACTGTTCCCGAACCTAATGTGTTCAGGGTTTCTATCAGTGATTTTGTGGCGGAGATTGCCTTAGGCAGTTCTTCGCCTATATTTTTGTATGAGAGATAAAAGGTCAATACGTTCTTCGCGCTGATTCTGACCTCGATCTTGGCTCTGTACATCTGCGCCGTGTAATTGTAACGGAGACCGGCTTCTGCCATAGCGGCATCTACCAGGACCTCTCCGGAGATAGCGTTGATTTCAGTGACCATCTTCCTTTTCCTATATCGCTGGATAGCCTGGCTGATGGTTTTTTCCAGCTCAGGCTTCATGGATGTCCAAATGTCGTTGAGCTCCTTGAGCTCATGTGGTTTCCAGACGAAACTGCCTTTTCTCCCTGGCTTTGTAGTAAAGAGTTTCTTGATATGCTTGATGCTCATGTCCAGGTATGCGGACTCAGCGCGGACTCTCTCACATTTAACGTCGGTTCGGATTATCTCCTCAATAAACTTTTTAGTGTTTTCAAAATATTCTTTTTCAGTCATATTATCCTATCTGCATTACACATGTTCTACCTGATTTTTCCATCCAGCTTTTATGGTGCTCCAGACATGCCTCGTTTTCGCACACCCAAAGGATTCCGGTCTTGAAACCGTCAGGGATAGTTGGAGCCGGTGCGTAGCCGTCCGTGAGCATGACGAGTCCGTCGTACCCATGCTCGTGAGCGTAGTCGATGGGCTCTTGGAATGAGGTTCCTCCTCTGCCGAGCACAGCCACATCCTTGACAACCTTCCTGAGGCTGTGGACAACATTGACTCCACAGTCGAACTGGATTACATCAATGGATTCGAATCCATACCTGAAGGCACTGTTGATTACGCCGTAGAAGTACTTGAGGCTATTGGTTGAAATCGAACCCGAAACATCCACTGCAACCAGAAGCTTGGTGTCAAATCTGCGAATGCTTCCCATGTTGTCAAATCCTGTCCTTCTGTTCGGACGCATTCTTGTGAGACTTCTCTTTGATGATATGACACTGGCCCTGAAGCCTGCAAATATGTTCCTCCAGTTTATCTTGGCCTTAAGGGAAGCATTGATCATTTCAGCAAACTGCCCGGAAATAGATCCCCATGACCTGGTCGATTCTATCACGCCGTTGATAAGCTGGGCTGTCATTTCATCCTCCTCCCACAGCTCCGCCAGGTCCCTGTACTTTTCGCCGTTTCCTTTCTCCTCTCCACTTTGGTTACCACCTTGTTCTGCCTCGCCGTTTCCTTTTCCATCACCCTCGTCTCTATTTCCTTTACCCTCACCCTCCTGCATCTCCTCGACCTTTCTCGCATACCACTCATAGTTCATTCCGGATTTGAGTCCGAGATCTTCAGGAGTCTCGATTCTGAAACGTGCATGGGAGTAGTTGTCTCCGATGACAAGGTTGCTTCCAAGTCCCATCGCCTGCTGGCTGCAACCATCCGGGCGCCTTTCGTACGGATGCTTGAGGAGTATCCTCAGCGCTTCCGCACGAAGCGCCTCCTCAAGCGCCTCGTCTGACATCTCCGTTACGATATCCGGATTATACTCGATCCTCTTTCTGCCACTTCTGAGCGGACACTTCATCTGAGTGTCCGCTTTAAGCTCGTGCAGGCAGAGAACCTGGAAAAGAGGTGGTTCCATGATGAACCACTTTTCTAGAATATGAGAATATCTTTTCTCCATGAATTATTTTATTCCCTTTACGTATGTTACCAACATCATCACCATCATAGGGCAAGAACTTGCAATGAACTGGATTGCCTGTGGATATGTTTTCTGGACATATAGATTGGCGAAATGTGCGGCTGCTTCCTTGCAGTTTTTGGTGAGATACTCGAAGTATGACATGAGGTTGGCTGTGTAGGTCTTTGTGTCTTTTTCGCGAACCTTCTCGACCTCAAGATGTCTGTATATGCCCTCGTTCACCACTGAGAGCTGGTGAAGGCTATATTCTGCAATCTTGGCCCTGGTCTTCTCCTTGTCGAATCCTGTAAGGATATCTCGTCCGCTGAGAATCTTTCTGGTTGCTGCGTTCTGGATAAATGCTGCAGCTGCCTTTGGACCGACAATGCTGGATATGATCTTGGAGTCAATGCTCTTAAGTTCGTCCTTACCTGCTATGATGTCAGAAACCCTTTTCCATGCTCGACGGTCAGGTGTCTTCTCGAGACCTGTGTCTGCTCCTTCCTTCTGATCGGGGTTCTTGTCAAGCCAGATGCGGTTCTCGTCAATGAAGCCTATGACTCTGCTGTCGAGACCGGTCCTGCGGGCCCAAAGAAGCCATTCCTCCTCGGTAGGCTTGAAGTTCACGATGTTGAATCTGGACACGAGGGCAGGATCAAGGTCTGTGAGCTGGTACTGGTCACCAGCGTTGACTGCACTGATGATGCGGCTTCCCTCGGGAAGGCGCTTGCCTGCGAGCTTGCGGTTAAGTGCGAGGTCCATCACAGTCTGAAGAATCTCAGGACGTGCTCTGTTGAGCTCGTCAAGGAAGAGGACGATAGGTTTGCCGTCAGTAGGGAACCAGTACGGAGGCATGAAGTCGGTCTTGCCTGTCTTTTCGTCCTTGCATGGGAGTCCGATGAGATCTCCCGGGTCACTCATCTGACCGAGGAAAAGCGCCACTACCGGCATTTTCATTGATCCGAAATATTCGGTAAGGATCTCGGACTTTCCGATACCGTGATTACCTACCAGCATAATGTTGTGTGAGGCGGGTGTCGCCTCAAGGAGCTGCTTGAGCTCAGTGATGTTTACTGAAATATTCGCCATATGTTAAAATCCTATTTTCTTGCTTTCTTTATCTTTGCGGATGCTCTCTTCCTTGCAGAGAGTAACAATCTTGTCGTATCCGGCTGTCTCTCCTGTAAGAATGTAGTCTACATCAAGTTTTCGAGTGATGTTCTCAATCTGTCCTCCGGTGAAGCTGTATTCAGCGCCAAGTCTGCCTGCTTCATCTTCCGATATCTCGTCTACCATAGACTTCCATATCTTGGCCTTCACTCCTGCTGACGGAGCCTTGAAGAGGATCTTATAAATGAAGCGTCTTTCAAAGGCCGAGTCAAAGTTCTCAGTCAGGTTGGTGGTGGCTATGAGGATGCCCTCAAGGTTCTCCATTTCCTGAAGGATGATGTTCTGGAGCGCATTGCTCATTTTGTCAGTGCTCGAAGTCTCCTCGATTCTCTTTCCGAAAATGGCATCGGCTTCGTTGAAAAGAAGGATAGGGGTGAGTTCACTGTCCTTGACCAATGCCTTATAGGTATTGAATACCTGCTTGATGTTCTTTTCGGAATCTCCGACCCACTTGCTTCTGATGCGGCTCATATCCACAATGAAAATCTCTCTGCCAGTCTGGCGGGCAATCTGAAGTACTGTTTCGGTTTTTCCTGTACCAGCAGGACCATAGAAAAGGCAACAGAAGCCGCTTCTGAGTCCCTTTTCCTTAAGCCTTTCCTGTACCTGAGCGAACTTTTCCGCGGAGAGGAGATCGCTCAATGCCGCTATCTGCCTGTTCTCCTCGTCGTTGTAGAACATGCTCTTTTGTCTGATGTCTGCAGGAGTTATGAGCTCGTCCTTAGGGATAAGGGGCTTGGACTTGGCCCCTTTCTGTCCATAGTCGGCGAGAAGTTCCTTGAGGATGGATTCCGGAATCTGGAATATCTCGCGGTTTTCAAGTCCGTCAATGCATTGGAACTCCATAAGTCCTTTCGCCTGAAGCTCGCTTTCTCCATTTCGCATCATATCAAAGAGCAACTCATTCATCCCGGTCGGATCATCAAGAAGTCTTGAGAATTCGTCAATGGTGAATTCGTTTTCGTTGAATGAGACATTCCTATGAATCATATAGAACATAAGAACCACTTCCTCATCAGACCTGAAGGTGTTTATTCCAAGGTTTCTTGAAGCTTCGACAAACTTGTTCTCAGGATTGTTGTTGAAGATGTCAAAAAGTTCCTGAAGTGCGATCTCATATGTCGTAGTGCCGATGCTGAGGTCTCCGAAGATGGTGTGCATCCTGCTGAAGATGGTCTTTGTTGAAAGACCGTCAAGTCTTTCCGGCTCGACAGGTGTGTTATTCTGCACGGCTTTGACCACCGACTGGCTGACACGATATCCGCATCCTCCGTCACGTTTCTTGCGGATGACGACAAGTCTCTTTTTATGGAGTTCGTCAATCTCCTGCTTGAAGCCAAGGAAACGTATCTTGCTGACTTTCAATGATGCGGTCATTTCTCTTGTTGAGGCAGTGCTGTCACCGGATTTTTCAAGGATTGTCGCAAAAAGTGCAGCCTGAAGGGGGGAGATAGAGAATGTCTCGCAGATGAATCTGCATTCGCTGCTTTCTGTCTCAAGGAATGAATCCAAGTCGTTGCACTCGATTTCGCTGGCGATGAAGTCAAGTGCGGAAGCTAATGTATGGGTCTTGTTGTCTGTCATAGTTCGTTAATGAGTTTTGGGATATAATATGATACGAATGAAGTAGTGAAGTGTTATGCGATCTTATAACCAAAATCGTCTTTTCAGTCTTTGTTCGAATGCCGTAAGGGCCTGAGCGAAATCCTCCCTGAAGGTCTCCCATGAGGTGTGGAAGAGCGTTTTCTGATCCCAGTAATTCGGACCGATGAGCGTGCATGCCAGTCTTCCGTTCTTCTGCAGCTTGAGCTTGAAATCTATGTTCTGAGTCTTGCCTATGAGGTCTCCTGCTATAACCATGGCCGTGGTCTTGAGCATCTCGCAGGCTTGCTTTTCAGCCTTGTATGCAAGCAGGGCCTCGTCTATGCTCTGCTCCCACTTGTCCAGATATTCATCGATCGCGATAATGAGTTTAGCAGTATCTGCGGATGACAGGAGCGTTCTCTGGGGTTCGGCGTTGAATGCGGTAATGAACACCTGCTCTCCAGATCCGGAAATGATATATGTGGAATTCCTGAGCTTGACATCCGCCCATGCGGAGGTTCTGGTGATTCTGCAGTTGCCGCATGAGAGCTCCTCCAGACTCCTGATTATCTCGTCCTTGTCCGCCTGGGACTCCTGCATGGCTTCGTTTACCATCTTGAATGAACGGCTCCAGAACTCCCTCAGGTACTTGTTCTTCCAGTATCTTCTCCATTGGGTGTTGTAGCCGTTGCCGGTGTATTTGTCTGACCGCTCGAGGATTTCATCCATTGCCGCCTTTGCTTTCCTGTCCGCTTTGATTATAATCTCAGTCATTTCGATTTCCCTTTTAATATAGGATACGCAAGCGGCGGAATTTTGTTATTTGCAAAGAAGAGTAAAATTCGAAACGAATTTTACTCTTCTATAGGTTCCAGAAGCGGACTCTCGTCTGTGAAGTAACTCAGGATCTTATCTGTGTATGTTTTTGTGACCGGGAGCGGAGGAATGTTTTCGTTTCCCAAATCAAGGACATACCCTTCGGATTCCTTGCGGAGCATCGCTACCTTCTTGATGTTGACGATGTATTTCCTGTTACATCTGACAAGGCCGCTGCCCTTGAAACTTTCTTCCACTGTCTTGAGCCGGCAGCGCAGGATGTACTGCTTTATCTCACCCTTGTTGTCGGTATACCATACCTTTATATAATTGTCGTCTGACTCTATATAGTATAGGTTCTCCGGACTGAGCGACATCTTCAGCGTTCCGCTGTTGTCGAAGAGGGTTATCTTCTGCGTTGTAGTATCAGGCTTCTGTGTCTCCTCAGTAATGACGTTTTCATATGTCATGAGCCTGATGATGTTGTCCTTGTCAATTATGGCGAAATACATTCCGGACAGTATGTATGGACCTCCCAGTGCTATGGCTCCGTAAACTACTGCTCTTCGGAACACTTCCCACCACAGTTCGCTTTCAGTCGGTGCAAGCTCCAGGGTCATCCATGAATATGCGATGCATACGAAAAGGATTTCGAGAAAGCACCATGCTGTATACATCCAGAAAGGCATTTCGAAAAGACTCTTGCTCTTATACATCAGTCTTCTGCTGACAGAGAGGAATGCTATTGTTCCGAATGCAAAGAATAGGGTAGGAAGGAATGTCGCGGAACCGCCCAGGCCGAACCATGCGGTATCGGAGAACGGTATATATATAAGTAGGAACACCAACGCGAATAGCACCGAGAATGTGACGGTGCCGATCAGTTGGTATTTGCCGAGGAGATACCCCGGCAGTTTCTGGTTAAATAACATCGATTTCGGTTTTAGTAGATGCAAATTTATAGATTTTGCTGCAAATGCCAAGATTGACTTTATTTCTTCCCTCTCTTTCTATGGGTCTTGATGGCCCTGATGCTCTGTACTGTCATCTCGTCAACTAACGAAGCCTTTGCAGCAATGAAGTCCAGGAATGCCGCTGCGAGGGGGAACAGCATTGTGACAGAGAAGGTCATCTGTCCCATGAATCTGAAGAAATCAATCGCAAGCCAGGCCTGGAACCCGAGAGCCAGAAGTCCTGCGATAATGCTGACCCTGGCCTGGAGGAAGAATGCCTTATAGCATCCGATTGTTGCGACATGGGCGCTGGTCAGCATTATAAGCAATACCAGATACGGCATCTTTTCGTAGTATCTGATGAATTCTTCCGCTCCGTCAGGACCGATGATGGTTGCGAATCTGCAGAAGAACATTGCGATTATAAGTGCAGTGGCGATGCCTAGATATAGTGTCTGTATTCTTTGCCAGGTCATATAATATGATAATAAGGGGTGCAAAAATAGGAATTTAAAACAGAAAAAACTAAATTTGGCAGAATTATGGAAGTAGCTTCCGAATGATTTAAACAGTTAACTTTTAAAACAAACAAATATGCGTATAGCAGAATCCGAACTTATAATCAATGGTGATGGATCGGTATTCCATCTTCACCTTCGTCCTGAAGAACTTGCTGATACAGTGATCCTTGTAGGAGATCCTGGCAGGGTGGACATGATTGCTGAATATTTTGAGGAAAAGGAATTCAGACATGAGTCGCGTGAGTTCGTGTCTGTGACAGGAAAGTATAAAGGTGTCAGGATGACGGCTCTTTCAACCGGTATCGGAACTGACAACATCGATATCGTGATGAATGAGCTTGACGCTCTTGCGAATGTGGATTTCGAGACACGTGAGGTCAAGCCGGAGCACCGTACCCTGAATATCCTCCGCATAGGTACGTCAGGTGCGATCCAGCCGGAGATTCCAATCGGTGGTTTCGTGTTTTCGCATATTTCGGTAGGTTGCGACGGTCTTCTGAACTGGTATGCTGACCGTGATAAGATCTCTCTTCTTGACATCGAGGAGGCATTCAAGAAGCATACAGGCTGGAACAAGCATCTTCCTGACCCATATTTCGTAAGGGCAGGCGAGAAGATGATCGAGAAGTTCAAGGACTGCACCTACAAGGGAATGACAATCGCAGCGTCTGGTTTCTACGGTCCTCAGGGACGAGTAGTCCGTATTCCTCTTGCAATGCCGGATATGCTTGACACATTTGAGAGCTTCCGCTTCGGAGAGTGGAAAGTGACAAACTTTGAGATGGAAGGATCGGCACTGGCAGGACTTGCTGCTCACCTTGGCCATAATGCTGGAACAATATGCTGCATTATCGCACACCGCCACCACAAGGCCTCAAATCCGGACTACAAGGCTCAGGTAAGAAAGCTCGTCGAGCTTTGTCTTGATAAACTGGCAGAATAACAATTATGGCGACCCGAAAAGGTCGCCATAATTGTTATTTATATATTTCTTTACGGGATTGAGGACCGAATCCCTTGTATACGTCTGGGTCTGATAACCATGCCTCGATGACTCTCCTGTCGCCCTGCATGACATTGTTTTCAAGGAACTTCAGCTGCAGGTCAAGGGTTGTTTCCATTGAGGCTGCAATCTCGTGACCATAGTCTGTGAAATGGTACATGTTGTAGTTGTAGCCGAACTTCTGGAATCTCTCCACCAGCTTTCCGCCTCCGAAGAATCCGAGGTTGAAGAACACGATTTGCTTGTATGGCACGAGTGCATCAGCGGTTCCGTGCAGCATGAGAGTTGCGCATGGGGCCTCAGCATACTTCACCTTACCCTTTCTTGACAGGATGGCTCCCGAGAATGACATCACACCGGCATAGTTGAAGTCCGACGGCAGTACCGACGCCCATGCTGTTCTGTTGCATATCTCATACTCTGCCTGCATGACGCTGATTGCACCAGCTGATGATCCGCTGATTACAATGTTGGATGGGTCGATGCCGAGAGTTTCTGCATTATCAAGCATGAATACCGTAGCGCTGAACAGGTCCTCCACAGCCAGGTGGATGGCCTTGTCAAGCACGTTGACTTGTGCTATGCCGACCTTTTTCGAACCCTTGAGTCCGAGTCGGTAGTCGATGGAAACGACGCGGTATCCGTTTCTGGTCAACATCTTGAACCAGTCGTTGTAGCTCTCGTCATCCCTGGTACCGGTTATGAATCCGCCTCCGAACATGAATACAATCGTAGGCTTGGTCTTGCCGTTGAGAGTCGTCTGGCTGCCTTTTGCCGGATTGTATATGTCCATATAGAGATCGCATGTGTCTCTTTTTGCATAGAGGTATGTCCCGTCTGGGCTTATGGGCGTCTCCTTTGCATGGATAAGATCAGCGCAGACGCCAGAGATGATCACACAGGTAATTAAGGATAGTATTCTCCTGCTCATTGGATTTATTCTGTTTCAGGGGTTATCAGCTTCTCGTCCGGTATAAGTCTTTTGATCGCCTTCACATGTCCGAAGAATCGGAAAGCAATCACTCTGACGACAGTATATGCAGGTATTGCTATGATCATCGCAAGCGGTCCTCCGATATGGCCGACTATAAGCAGCACTATGAATATTTCAAGCGGCTTGGCCTTGATGCTCGTAGAGTAGATGAGTGGCTGATATACGAAGTTGTCCACTAGCTGGGTGAAACTGAATATCGCTATGAGGATTCCTGTGAAGACCCAGAAGTTTACATCCAGTCCTATTGGCGTTGCACTGCTGTATTTGAGTATGATGCCCAGTATGGTTCCTATGACGCCGCCCATCAGCGGACCGACGTAAGGGATTATGTTGAATATGCCAGTAATGAATGCTATTCCAAGAGCGGCATTTACTCCAAGTCTTGCGATGAGCGACAGTCCTAGGAAATTGATCAAAGCGACTCCGAGCACCTCAAGAAGGACTCCGATAAAGTATCTTGAAAGCAGATGCCCGATATCGGAAATCGCTTTCTCGGTTGTCTTTTCGTGTTTGTCGGGAACTATAGAGCAAATGATGTTCGTAAACAGCCCGTCATCTTTGATGAAGAAGAATCCGATGAACGTCACTGAGAAGAGTCCGATTGCAAGACTTGTGAAGAATGATGCTGCAGAGCCGATCCATGATGAGAATAATGTCACGTTAAACAGGTTCTGGAGTTCCTGTACTACTGCGACCTCAATGCGGAAGTCCTCTCCGAGACGAGGAAAAGTCTGGGTAAGAAATGCGTTGAGGTCAGCAAGCGGACCTGAAATGCTCCTTAGCGAGGATTCGATGCTTCCGAGAGAAATGTTCTTGATGATGCTTCCGGCTATAGGTACCACAACATACGCCAAGGTAAAGAAACAGGCAAGGACGAATATCAGGGAGAATGCAGCCAAGAGCCAGTCCGGGGCATGTTTTCCTTTGATTTCAATCTTCTTGAGTACATTGACCAAAGGTTTTGCAATGAGTGAGACCACTACTGCTGCAAGAACATATGTTATCACTTCCCTGAAGAACCAGCATAGGCCAAGAACGATGGCTGCGCCGGCCGCGATCAGTATGTATTTCGCCAGTTTTTCCGTGTATTTTCCTGTGTTTTCCATGTTTATGTGACTTATGTTAAGATGCTAAAGTTATAAATTTCTTCCGGATTCTCAGCAAGCAGACAAGGAGAATATGCTGCCAGCTCCTCGCGGCTGCGGAAGCCCCATGTTACTCCGATTGTCTTCACTCCGGCGTTTATTCCTGTCTGCATGTCAACGTCCGAATCTCCGCAGTAGATAACTTCTTCGGGGTGGATGTTTCCGCAGGAACCCATTGCTTCAATGATGATTCCTGCATCCGGCTTGATAGGATGGCCCTCCCTTTGTCCCAGGACGCATGTGAATCCGTAATTCCCGAAATATCGGGTGACGAGCTCTTCTGTTGCCTCCTGATACTTGTTGGAGGCAACTGCAAGCTTGATTCCTTTGGCTGTCAGAGCGTCGAGAAGTTCCAGTATTCCCGGGTACGGTCTGGTCAGGTCGTTCTTATGCTCGTTATAATAAGGTATGAAGATGTCTCTCATCTTCATGACCATATCATCTGTCCTTTGATCCTCCGGAAGAGCGCTGCGGAAAAGGTTCAGGATGCCGCGTCCTACAAACCTTTTGTATGCATCAATCTCATGTGTGGGGCATCCGCACGCGGAAAGCGCATGGTTACATGCTCCGGCCAGATCGCCCAAAGTGTCCAGCAGGGTACCGTCAAGATCGAATATTGCAAGTCTGATCATTATTTTTTTTCATTAAATTTATTTGTGCCTTATGTTGGCACAAGGTGGATGTATCTTTGCATCAACAAAATGAAAAAGATATGAATGCAACAGACACAATGACACGCCTCAGCGCAATGTTCTCATCAGATGAATCCTTCGCAGCAATGGTAGAGCTTGTAGATGATCTTGGTCTTGAACTGAAAGATATCGTGATGGCTTAGCACCATTCCACGATGGTATTCTCCTTGTCCTTTGCAAGACTTACGCGGATCTTCTTGTGAGGTATTGCCTTTTTGCCGCTTATCATCCTTTCAGTGATGATATGCTCTGATACAGGATCCTCGATAAAGCGCTGGATAGCCCTCTTGAGCGGCCTCGCGCCATAGTTAGGGTCGTATCCCTCATCGGCTACAAACCTTTTTGCGGCAGGGGTGATCCTAAGTTCGAATCCAGCCTCTTGCACGCGCTTCTTCAGGCCCTTGATCTCAATATCAATGATCTTCTCGATGCCTTCTTTAGTCAGAGGATTGAAGAATATCATGTCGTCCACTCTATTGATGAACTCAGGCGGGAACGCCTTGCGGATGGCCTTGTCGAGCACAACCTTTCTGTTTGTGGTCACATTCTTGCCGGATGTGTTGAATCCCAGACCGCTGCCGTACTCGTCCAGTTCGCGGCTTCCGACGTTTGAAGTCATGATCACGATAGTGTTGCGGAAACTTACTGTCCTTCCGTTACTGTCGGTAAGTCGTCCTTCGTCCATTACCTGAAGCAGGAGGTTGAAAACGTCAGGATGTGCCTTCTCGATCTCGTCAAGAAGAACCACGCAATATGGCTTGCGCCTTACCCTCTCGCTGAGCTGTCCTCCCTCTTCGAATCCTACGTATCCCGGAGGCGCTCCGATCAGTCTTGATACATTGAATTTCTCCATGTATTCGCTCATGTCAAGCCTGATCATATTTTCCTCAGAGTCAAATAGATACTCGGCCAACGACTTGGCGAGCTGAGTCTTTCCGACTCCTGTCGGACCAAAGAAGAGGAACGTGCCGATAGGCTTGCCCGGATCCTTGATTCCGGCTCTGTTTCTCTGGATGGCCCTTACAACCTTATCTATAGCGTCGTCCTGTCCGATTATCCTTCCCTGCAGCTTGCTGCGCATCCTTACAAGCTTAAGACCTTCGCCTTCTGCAACGTTGCCGGATGGAATGCCGGTCATCTTGGAGATAACTTCCGCAACATCCTCAACTTCGACAAATCCGGTCTTCGACGGATTCTTCAGGCGGACCATCGATCCAGCCTCATCCATTGCATCAATCGCTTTGTCCGGCAGACATCTGTCTGTGATATATCTCTCGGACATTCTTACACAAGCCTCGATCGCCTCGTCAGTGTATATTACATTATGGTACTTTTCATAGTTACTCCTGAGACGTTCAAGGATAGAGATAGACTGCTGGATATCAGTGTGTTCCACTACGATCTTCTGAAATCTTCTGTCAAGCGCTCCGTCCTTCTCGACAATCTTGCGGAACTCATCCATGGTGGTCGCGCCGATGCACTGGATGTCGCCTCTGGCGAGTGCCGGCTTAAGCATGTTTGCGGCATCAAGACTGCCAGATGCCCCACCGGCTCCGACGATAGTGTGGAACTCGTCTATGAACAGGATTACATCAGGGCTTGAAGCTACCTCGTTTATGATGGACTTGAGTCTCTTTTCGAAGTCTCCACGATATTTCGTACCAGCTACGATGGAGCCTAAGTCTAAGGAAATCAATCTCTTGTCAGCGAGTACTGGAGGGATGTCGCCGGTAACGATCTTGATTGCGATTCCTTCCACGATTGCAGATTTGCCGACTCCTGGATCTCCGACGAGCATAGGGTTGTTCTTCCTCCTTCGTCCAAGGATCTGGATCACTCTCTGGATCTCGTCCTCACGTCCTACAAGCGGGTCCAGCTTTCCTTCGCGTGCAGCCTTTGTTATGTCGTAGCCGAACTCTTCAAGCGGAGATGTCTGAGGAGCGCTGTCCTCCTGGCCACCTTCGTGCACTGCACGGATGTGGATCTGTGGCTCTTCGTTATCTGTTTCGCGATTCTTCACAGGGCTGTCCTTGTCTATCGAATCCTTGTCAAGCATGTCGTTGCGGTCCAGGTATCTGTAGATGACTCCGTACTCCACGCCCTGGTCATGCAGGTATGTGCTGCCATATGAACTGCCTTCGCGGCACAGGGCCAGCAGCAGATGCTGCGCCGAAGCCTTGGCGCTGCGCACCTTTGTGGCTTCCAGGATGGTGAAGCTCAACACGTTCTGTGCGCCTCTTGAGAAAGTCACGTTGTCTATCTCGGAATAAGGAATGTGTTCATTTGTGAATATGCGGCTGTCAATGAACTGCTTCATCTCGTTCATATCAATGCCCGTCCCCATAAGCGCATCCGCTCCGGCGTTCTCCTTGTGTCGTATGATTCCGAGGAACATATGGTCGGGCGCAATACCGTAGCAGCCTGTCCTCATGGCCTCTTCTCTGGAGAAATTTATTATCGAATTCAGTTCGTCAGATATGCTGATTTCCATAAAAAGTATTCTTAGTGCTTTAAAATCGTCGTTGATTGCACAAAATTACTAAATTTTTTGTAACTTTGCCAAGATGTATAATCAAGAATAAACAGTACAGATTCATATATGGAAAACGAAGTAAAAACAGGTAGGATTGAGCAGGTGAACATCGACGAGCAGATGAGGAGTGCGTATATCGACTACTCTATGTCTGTGATCGTATCCAGGGCCCTCCCGGATGTGCGTGACGGTTTCAAGCCTGTACACAGAAGAGTTCTGTTCGGAATGGACGGACTCGGTCTCAGACATACAAGCCAGACAAAGAAGTCTGCCCGTATCGTCGGTGAGGTTCTTGGTAAGTACCATCCACATGGTGACTCCAGCGTTTATGATGCAATGGCCAGAATGGCGCAGGATTGGAGCCTTAGGTATCCACTCGTCTTCGGACAGGGTAACTTCGGTTCGATGGACGGCGACCCTGTGGCTGCGATGCGATATACAGAGGCAAAGCTCTCAAGACTTTCAGACGAGGTGCTTGCGGATCTCGAGAAGGATACAGTCGATTTTCAGAACAACTTCGACGATTCTCTCCAGGAGCCTACAGTGCTCCCGACAAAGCTTCCGCTGCTTCTGTTGAATGGTTCATCAGGTATCGCTGTCGGTATGGCTACAAACATGGCACCGCACAACCTTACAGAGTGCTGTGACGCTATCTGCGCATATATCGACAATCCTGAAATCACAGTTGAGGAACTGATGCATTATGTGAAGGGACCGGATTTCCCTACAGGAGGTATCATCCAGGGCCGTCAGGGCATCAAGGATGCTTTCGAGACAGGCCGTGGCCGAATCGTGATCCGTTCCAAGACTGAAATCGAGGTCAGCGAGTCAGGCCGTGAGACAATTGTAGTGACTGAGATCCCTTACATGGTCAACAAGAGGGAGATGATCGAGAAGATCGCCGAGCTCGTAGAGTCAAAGAGAATCGACGGCATCTCATATATCAACGATGAGACAACCATGAAGGGTGTCCGCATCGTCATCAGGCTGAAGAAGGATGCGAACTCTAATGTCGTTCTCAATACTCTCTTCAAGTACACTCCGCTCCAGTCAAGCTTCTCGGTAAACAACGTGGCTCTTGTAAACGGACGTCCACGCACTCTTAACCTCAAGGATCTTGTCAAGTATTTCGTAAGACATCGTCATGAGGTTATCCTTCGCAGGACAAGATTCGATCTTGATAAGGCTCAGAAGAGGGCGCATATCCTCGAGGGTCTGCTCAAGGCACTTGATGTGATCGATCAGATCATCGACATCATCCGCGCTTCAAAGAATGTTGATGATGCTAAGAAGGAGCTCATGTCGACATTCGATTTCACTGAGGTTCAGGCTACTGCAATCGTGGAGATGCGTCTGCGTCAGCTTACAGGACTTGAAAGAGAGAAGCTCCAGAGCGAGTACGACGAACTTATGAAGTTCATCAAGTACTGCGAGGATGTTCTTGCAAATGAGTCAATGCAGTTCGGCATCATCAAGGATGAGACCCTTGAGATGAAGGAGAAGTACGGCGACATGAGAAGGACAGAGATCGCTCTCTCTGCAGAGGAGTTCAATCCTGAGGACTTCTATCCGAACGAGGATGTTGTCATTACTATCTCTCATCTTGGATACATCAAGAGAACATCTCTTACCGAGTATCGTCTCCAGAACAGAGGCGGCGTAGGAATGAAGGGAAGTGCTACACGCGACGAAGACTTCATAGAGCATATCTATGTTGCGAACATGCACAGCACAATGCTCCTCTTCACTCAGAACGGAAAGTGCTACTGGCTTAAGGTTTACGAAATTCCTGAAGGCTCACGTGCATCAAAGGGACGTGCTATCCAGAATGTGATCAACATTGAGTCAGATGACAAGATCAAGGCATACCTTAATGTGAAGAACCTCAAGGACGAGGATTATATCAACAATAACTACATCGTTCTTGCAACAAAACAGGGTGTCATCAAGAAGACTTCGCTCGAGGCTTACTCACGTCCTCGTACAAACGGTGTGATCGCGATTACAGTGCGTGAGGGTGACGAGCTTCTCGAGGCAGTGATGACAAACGGCCACAGCGAGATTCTTCTTGCAGGACGCAAGGGACGCTGCTGCCGCTTTGATGAGACCGATGCAAGAGCTCTTGGAAGAACAGCTTCCGGCGTTCGTGGTATAAATATTGATGAGGATGATGAGGTTATCGGTATGATCACTTATGATCCTACAGCAGAAGATGCTTCTGCACACTCTATACTCGTAGTCAGCGAGCACGGTTACGGAAAGCGTTCTGACTTCGATGAGTATCGTAAGACAAACAGAGGCGGAAAGGGTGTGAAGACTCTCAATATTACTGAGAAGACCGGTTCGCTTGTCGCAATCAAGAATGTTACTGATGAGAATGATCTGATGATCATCAACCGTTCGGGACTTACTATCAGAATGGCAGTATCAGGCATCAAGGTGGCAGGTCGTGCAACTCAGGGAGTAAGGCTCATCAACATCAAGGAGGGAGACTCTATTGCAGCGGTATCTGCAGTCAATAAGACAGAGGAGGAGAATCAGGTTGAGGCTTCTCAGGTTCCAGACCAGGAGACTCCGGTACAGGAAACTCCAGCACAGGAAACAAATAATTAACCAAATTCTATAAAGTTATGAAAAGAATTCTTATCGCATTGGCAGTACTCCTGACAGCTCAGGTGGCTGATGCACAGATGACCAAGACTCCTGCTGCGGCAAAGAAGTCAGTAGAAACTGCAATAGCAGCTACTGAGAACCCGAAGAAGGAGACTAAGTACGCAACATGGCTTAAGCTTGCTGCTGCTTATATGGATGCATACAATGCACCTACAGGTTCCCTTTTCACAAATGTTCCACGCCTTCAGCTTCAGCAGACTCCAGGTTACAAACCTGCACTTTCTGTTGAGACAGTTATGGTAGAGGGTGCTCCTTATAAGAAGGAGACACATGAGGATAAGGTGCTTTACTTTGATTCATCTGATATGCTTAAGATGATCGTGGTTACCAAGCCGGTTTTCGAGGATCCTCTTGCAGGTGCTCTTGCAGCATATGTAAAGGCTGCAGAACTTGACGTAAAGGGTGCCAAGACCAAGGATATCGCAGCAGGAATCAGACAGGTCGGTGCTAAATACTTCGATGATGGTATGATTCAGTACACTCTTGGTGACTACGCTGCGGCAGCTGATCTTGTTGCAAAGGCGGCAGACGCGGTTCTCGCAGCTCCTCTCGCAAAGATTGATACTACCTATACATATTATGCGGGCTATATCTACAATCAGGCAGGCAACTATGACCGCGCAAAAGAGTACTTCACAAAGTGTCTTGATGCTGAGTATTATGCTGAGGGTGGTAACCTCTTCCCAGCACTTGCTGATGTGTACATGAAGCTCGGTGACGAGGAGACAGGTGTCGCTACACTTAAGAAAGGCTTTGAGCTTTACCCTGAGAATGCTAACGTCCTTGTAGGTCTTATCAACTATTACCTTCCTAAGGAGGGTGGTGAGGCTGATCTTCTTGACCTCATCGCAAAAGCAAAGCAGGCTATGCCGGACAATGCTTCTATCTACAGAGTTGAGGGAGATGTCTACAAGCGTCTTGGTGATTACGAGAATGCGGAGGCTTCATTCAGAGCGGCTATCGCTATGACTCCGGATTCACCTGATGCATACATCGCTCTCGGTGGATACTTCATCGATCGCGGTAATGAGTATTTCAACAAGGGTCAGGAGACTTATGATCAGAAGGAGTATGACGCTCTTATGGCGAAGTACGAGGAGATGTGCATTGCCAGCCTTGAGCCACTTGAGAAGGCATATTCACTCATGCCGGAGTCTGATTTCAAGAAGAACGTTGCATCGACAATCAAGCAGGTATGTTTCGTTCTCAGAAACAAGGACAACAAGTTCATGGAGAAGTACGAACACTACAACGCACTTTCAAAGTAATATCATACTTAAAATGGCAGCCAGACGGCTGCCATTTTTTTTCTCTAAGCAT
The DNA here is from genome assembly GCA_017559545.1 of Bacteroidales bacterium. Taxonomy (GTDB): domain Bacteria; phylum Bacteroidota; class Bacteroidia; order Bacteroidales; family UBA932; genus Cryptobacteroides. The sequence continues at coordinate 21,042 of JAFYRK010000060.1, read as the reverse complement.
TGTCAAATGCTTTGACTATTTTGGCGACAAGAGGGTGTCGGACAATATCTTCGTTTCTGAAGAAGATGGTCTTGACGCCCTTTATGTCTTTGGTGAGCTCTATACCTTTAAGCAGACCAGAATCTCCTTTGTGCGGAAGGTCAATCTGACTGGCGTCACCGGTCACTATGAATTTGGCATCGCATCCCATTCGGGTAAGGAACATCTTGAGCTGTCCAAGGTTCGTGTTCTGAGCCTCGTCCAGGATCACGCAGGCACGGTCCAGGGTGCGACCTCGCATGTAGGCGAGGGGAGCGATCTGTATAGTGCCCTCTGCCATGAATTCCTGGAGTCGTTTGGGAGGAATCATGTCACCGAGTGCGTCGTAAAGAGGCTGGAGATACGGGTCCAGCTTATCCTTGAGGTCGCCAGGTAGGAATCCCAGGCGTTCGCCTGCTTCTACGGCAGGTCTGGTAAGGATGATCCTCTTGATTTCCCTGTTCTTCAATGCTCTGACAGCCAATGCGATAGCTATATATGTCTTACCTGTGCCGGCAGGACCGACAGCGAAGATGAGGTCGTTCTCGAAGTAAGCCTTGACCATCTCTTCCTGTGTTCTGTTCCTGGCCTTGACAGGCTTGCCGTCGTTACCATGTACGATGACCGAATCCCCGCAGAGTCTGAATCTGTCAGGCTTATCTTCGTTCTCAAACAGATCCTCAACATCGTATGGGGTGATATTCATCTTATGCTGCCTTCTGTCGATCAGCATCTTTAGTTTAGCGGTGAACTTTTCTATATCCTCATCCTTTCCTTCAAGAATGATTTCGCATCCACGTGCGACGGCCTTCAGTTCAGGGAAGTAGCTGCATAGGGCTTCAAGGTTCTTGTTTGCCGCCCCATATATTTCAATGGGGTCGATTGCTTCTAGTCGGATTGTGCTTTTACTCATTATCCAGTATATTCTTTATTCTTTTTCTTGTTTCTATCATTTTGTCGTACTCCCATGGACCGTGCCAACGGTCTCGTGTACCGATGAATTTCTCTACCGGAAGTACGGTGTATCGGTTGTTGTATCCTCCAGGTCTTGAGCACCATAGCATTTCATACTCAGGCTCCAGGACTTTCGTGTTGCCGTTGTGGTAGCGCACTATCCGGAGCGTTACCATGAGCTCCATCTGGGTGTTGGTTGCACTCATGTTGGACACTGCGTTTCCCACAGAGTAGAACACCGGGATCCCGTTGATTTTCTGAATGTCCTGAATGACATGTGGATGCGCTCCTATAATCGCATCAGCTCCATGCTCAATCAGCCATCTTGCGTCACTTTCCTGGCTTTGTGAATGCTTGAGGTGGTATTCGGTGCCCCAATGTGGCAGGGCGAGTACAAAGTCGCAGCTGTCTGCTTTTGAAAGTGCTGCAGCTATCGCTTCTTTGTCGTTGAGCCTTAGGACCTTAGGCCATTCCTTTCCGGTACTGATGTTTGTGCCGTATGTGACATTCAGCAATGCGATACTCGTTCCTTTCCAGTCCAGTATGAGCGGGAAGACCTGGTCGTACATCTGCTGGTCTTCCGCTATCCCTGTGATGCTGACTCCAAGCTTCCGGAACTCGTCTATTGTCCTTTCTGCGCCTGCTGCACCCTTGTCGAAGATGTGGTTGTTGGCCGTAAGGAATATGTCTATTCCAAGTCCCGCGAGATATTTGGCATATCCTTCCGGTGCAGAGAATGCCGGGTAGCCCGTATAGGGCCGTCCTGCTAACGTATATTCCATGTTGGCAATTGCTATGTCAGCATTCCTGATCTCCTCCTCAAGAAATTTGAAGTATGAACAGAAATCGTATTCGCAGTCGTTTGTACGGGCGTTTTCTATCTGTCCTGAGTGCATCATCATGTCTCCGAGGATGCAGATCTCCAAAGTGTCTGTCGAGGGATTCAGGGGGAACATTGGGAAAGGGCATGGGAACTTGATCTCCTGTGCGTGGCACTTCGCAGTACAGCAGCATAAGACCGTAGCGATGACGCTTGTCAGGATGATTGTTTTATGTCTGTGTCCCTTTGCCATGATATTCAGTTGTTGGATCCCATTCTGGGATGAGCGCAAATATATTACTTTTATTTGGTCTGGCTGTATTATTTCGTTAAATTTGCACGAATGCGCAAATATAGGAATGCTATGAAAAAGAGTTATATATTGCTTGCTCTTGTGGTCATGATGACGATTACAGGATGCGATTTCTTCAGAAAGCTCGCAGGCCGCCCGACCAGTGCCGAGATTGAAGTCAAACGCCAGGAGATGGTTGCCGATCTTGAAGCAAAAGCTGCAAGGCAGAAGGCTATCGAGGACTCATTGGCTCTTGTCGCCAGGAATGAGGCAGATTCCATAGAGGCATGCCGTTATATCCAGGAAAATAAGATACGTATCTATACTGCAGCGAGTCTGGGCGGTATAGTGTACGATGAGTATGAGGAGATGGTTGTAGATCCTCCGCTTGATGTGACATTTGACGGTGGCAATTATCGAGTGATTGTCGGTTCATTCAAGGAGAAGCGTAACGCTGATAGGAAAAGAACGGAAATTGGGACGGTGAAAGATGAATTCTGGGCGCACCACGTAGTGTTCCGTAATGGCATGATTGCTGTTGCAACAGAGCCGCATGACAAGATCCAGGGCGCTGTAAGCGGGATCCGTTTCTTGAAAGGATGTGGCGTTTGTCCCGAAGATGTCTGGATCTTAAAGATCAAATGATTATGAAAATTTCAAAGGTGGCGGCATTTATCATGTCGCTTCTTGTTTCCATGTCCGCTGCGGCACAGTTTCGCAACGGCAGTGCTTATGAAGATCTTTATGACAGCGAGACTTCTGCCGCGCTGAAGGAACATGTGCGCATGCTGTCATCTTCCATGATGGAAGGCCGTGGTGCAGGTACTGAGGGGGAGAGACTTGCAGCCGAGTATGTTACGGAACAGTTCGAAAAGTATGGGCTTGACGTCCTTACTCCTAAGGAAGGTGACGTTTTTGGGGTAGTCACTGAAAAGGGGGATACCCTCCAGTCGCGCAATGTAGTGGCGTATGTCCGTGGATACGATAAAAGTCTTGATGACAACATCATAGTGGTCGGCGCGAGAATGGATAATCTGGGCATGATGCCTATGACTGTTGACGGGCAGCAGACATATAAGACGTTTTATGGTGCAAATGGTAACGCATCCGGCCTGTCTATCCTTCTTGAACTGGCCAGAATGGTGGAGATGAACAGGATCATGTTCCGCCGTCCCGTAGTGTTCGTGGCATTCGGTGCTTCATGCGAGACCTTTGCAGGCGCCTGGTATTTCGTCAACAGGTCATTTGAGAAGATATGGACCGTGGATGCCATGATAAACCTTGATATGCTGGGTACCGGTTATAACGGATTCTATGCGTATACATCGTCTAACGCAGATATGAATTCTATCCTGAGAACGTTAGCCGGAAGCCTTCAGCCGATTGTGCCTGAGATAGTGGCAGCAGAGCCATATCCGTCGGACCACAGGGTGTTCTATGCCAAGGAGATTCCTTCTGTGATGTTTACCACAGGAAGGTATCCGGAGCATAACACAGAGAAAGATACGGAATCTATTATCGACTATGCATACATGGAGAGGGAGCTGGAATATATATATAATGCCGCTCTTGCTCTTGCGGGATGGAACGGTCAGATCGCTTTCCGTCCGGATGCTGCTCCTAAAAGGAAAGGGCCAGCAAACAGAGATGTCGTGTCATACGCAGACTGCGACTACAAGCCGATGTTCTTGAACAGTTCTGACCCGAAACAGTTTCTTGAGAAGTGGGTATATCAGTACCTGAAGTATCCGCAGGAGGCTGTCAGGGACGGAATCCAGGGACGTGTGATGGTAGAGTTTATTATCGGAATCGACGGTAAGGTAACAGATGTGCAGGTGGTCAGGAGCGTGTCGCCGGAGCTTGATGCCGAAGCGGTCAAGGTCGTGAGTGCGTCACCAAAATGGAAGCCGGCAAGACTCAAGGGAGAGAAAGTCCGTTGTTCGATGACGATTCCAGTGGAATTCCGCCTTGAAAAGAGGGGCAAGTCAAGCTTTGGAATAAAGAAATAATATTATCTTTGAAAGATTTTATATAAAAGACCTATGGATTACAATTTTAAAGAAATTGAGAGCAAGTGGCAGGCCTTCTGGGCTGCCAACCATACATTCAAGGCTGATGTGGACAGCACTAAGCCTAAATATTACGTTCTTGACATGTTCCCGTATCCTTCAGGAGCGGGTCTTCATGTAGGACACCCGCTCGGATACATCGCGAGCGACATCTACAGCCGTTACAAGCGACTCTGCGGATTTAACGTACTTCACCCGATGGGCTATGACGCGTTTGGACTTCCTGCGGAGCAGTATGCAATACAGACAGGCCAGCATCCGGCTGTGACAACAGAGAATAATATTGCACGTTATCGCCAGCAGATGGATAGGATCGGTTTCTCATATGACTGGTCGCGCGAGATCCGTACTTGCGATCCGGAATACTATAAGTGGACACAGTGGGCTTTCCTCCAGATGTTTGACAGCTGGTATGATAACGTACAGCAGAAGGCGCGTCCTATCGCAGACCTTGAGGCTGCTTTCGCACAGGGCGGAAGCGCTGCAGTGGATGCTGCCTGCGGCGATGTCGAGCCTTTTACAGCAGAGCAGTGGGCATCATTCTCTGACAAGGAGAAGGCAGCGGTGCTGATGCAGTATCGTATCGCATATCAGGGAGAGACCGCTGTGAACTGGTGTCCTGCACTCGGAACAGTTCTCGCTAACGATGAGGTCAAGGAAGGATACTCTGTACGCGGTGGCCATCCTGTCGAGCAGAAGAAGATGACCCAGTGGCAGCTTCGCGTATCAGCATATGCCGGAAGACTTCTTGATGATCTTGAGACTCTTGACTGGACTGATTCACTCAAGGATATGCAGCGCAACTGGATCGGAAAGAGCCAGGGAGCGGAGATGAACTTCAAGGTATCGAACGGTACTGAGGAGTATGATATGACCATCTTTACAACACGTGCAGACACTGTGTTCGGTGTTACTTTCATGGTTCTTGCCCCTGAGAGCGAGTGGGTGGAGAAGCTCACTACCGCAGAGCAGAAGGAGGCAGTTGAGGAGTACCTCGCAATGGCCAAGAAGAAGACAGAGCGTGAGAGAATGATGGAGGCCCGTAAGGTTACCGGTGTGTTCTCAGGTTCTTACGCAGTGAACCCGCTGACAGGCGGGAAGGTTCCTGTATGGATCGGTGAGTACGTCCTCGCCGGATATGGTACAGGCGCTATCATGGCGGTTCCGGCGCACGACAGCCGTGACTACGCATTTGCAAAGACATTCAACCTCCCAATCATCCCTCTTATCGAAGGTTGCGACGTCAGTGAGTCAAGCTTTGATGCAAAGGAGGGTGTTATGTGCAACTCAGGCTTCCTCAACGGACTTTCTGTCAAGGAGGCTATTCCTGCAGCAATTGACTATGTAGAGAAGCATGGCATCGGCCACAGAAAGGTAAACTATCGACTTCGTGATGCTATCTTCTCTCGTCAGAGATATTGGGGCGAACCGTTCCCTATGTACTTCAAGGACGGGGTAGCGACCCCTATGACTCTCGCGGATCTTCCGCTTCAGCTTCCTGAGGTTGACAAGTTCCTTCCAACCGAGTCTGGCGAGCCGCCTCTCGGACGTGCAAAGGATTGGACCTATGACGGATATCAGATCGAGATGAGCACGATGCCAGGTTTTGCCGGCAGCAGCGCATACTATCTCCGTTATATGGATCCGCACAACTCAGAGGCTCTCGTAGGTGAGGAGGCAAACGGATATTGGCAGGATGTAGATCTCTATATCGGTGGTACTGAGCATGCTACAGGTCACCTTATCTACTCTCGTTTCTGGAACAAGTTCCTCTATGACCTCGGTTATGTGTGCAAGAACGAGCCGTTCAAGAAGCTCATCAACCAGGGTATGATCCAGGGCCGCTCAAACTTCGTTTACCGTATCATCGGCACAAATACATTTGTGTCTCTCGGCCTTAAGGACCAATATGAGACAACAGAGATTCATGTTGACGTGAACATCGTACGCAACGACCGTCTCGACCTCGAGGCATTCAAGGCATGGATGCCAGAGTTCGCGACAGCGGAGTTCATCCTTGAGGATGGTGAGTACATCTGTGGATGGGCAGTCGAGAAGATGTCGAAGTCTATGTTCAACGTAGTGAACCCGGATCTCATCTGCGATACATACGGTGCAGATACTCTGCGTCTTTATGAGATGTTCCTCGGACCTCTTGAGCAGTCTAAGCCATGGGATACAAAGGGTATTGACGGCGTGAACCGCTTCATCAAGAAGGTCTGGAGACTCTTCTATGACCGAGATGGTCTCATCGTTACAGACGAGAAAGCTACTCCAGAAGAGCTCAAGGCACTCCATAAGCTCATCGGCAAGGTGCGCACAGATATCGAGGCCTTCTCATTCAACACAGCAGTCAGCGCATTCATGATTGCCGTAAACGAGCTTACTGACCTCAAGTGCAACAAACGTGAGGTCCTCGAACAGCTCATCGTGCTGCTTTCACCATTCGCTCCACACGTTACAGAGGAGCTGTGGGAGGCGCTTGGACACAAGGAAAGCATCACTTATGCATCTTTCCCAGAGTATGTGGAGGCATATACAATCGAGAATACATGCACTTACGCAGTGTCTTTCAACGGTAAGACTCGCTTTACAGTAGAACTCCCTCTTGACATGTCACGTGAGGACGTCGATGCACATGTACGTGGACTTGACCAGACTGCCAGGTATGTGGGAGAGGGTAATATTGTCAAGGTGATCGTCGTGCCAGGCAAGATTGTAAACATTGTAGTGAAATAAATACTTCTCAACCTATGGAAAAGAACAAGGTCCTGAACCTTCTGTGGGATTATATATTGATGACGATAGGCGCTACCATATTCTGTATGGCATGGACCTCAATCATCATTCCTACAGGTATGGCCAGCGGCGGACTGACGGGTCTGTGTACCATCATCGAGTATGCGACAAAAGGCGCTATACCGATGGGTATACCTTATTGGATCATGAACATAGGCCTTCTGGTGATAGGATTCCTGTCTCTTGGAAGGGCCTTTGGAATCAAGACTATCTATGTCATCATCCTTACTTCCGTACTCTTCAATATCCTTCCTCAGTTTGAGGCGTTGAAGTTCTATGGATTCGTAGAGAATGATGAGAAACTCCTTGCGGCTCTTATCGGAGCGGCAATGGAGGCTGTAGGTCTCGGTCTCGTCCTGCTTCGTGGGGGAAGTTCCGGCGGAACGGACATCATCGCCATGATTATAAACAAGTATTGGCCGGTGTCCCCAGGAAAAGTATATCTATATACAGACATTTTCATCATAGCATCGCTTTTCCTTCTTCCTGATAAGGGCCTTATAGATGTTGTTTATGCTTACATCATCATGCTTGGCTTCTCGTTCGGCATTGATTACGTGCTCCTGGGAAACAAGTCATCTGTGCAGATTCTCGTATTCTCATCAAAGTATCAGGAGATCGCCGACCATATGATCCATGTAGTGCATCGTGGTGTGACGGCTTTGCAGTCAATGGGTTGGTATTCGCAGAAGGAAAGTAAGGTATTGCTTATCGTTTCAAGGAAATATCAGATGAACGAGGTCATAAAGGAAATCAAGTCGATTGATCCAAAGGCGTTCGTATCCGTATCTACGGCAATGAGTGTCTTCGGTGAAGGCTTCGAGGAGGTCAAGACTGGTATAAACCTGAGAAAAACAAAAAAGATTGAGGAGGGTAAATAATGACAGACAAACTTCATAGGACATCAATTGGAACCGTGTTCAAAGAGTACTTACTCATTACGCTCGGTCTTACCATGTATGCGTTGGGTTGGGCTATGTTCCTTACTCCTAACGGTATGATCGGTGGCGGTGTAACCGGTTTTTCTGCAATCCTGCAGTATGCAACGGACGGATTGATTCCGATTTCAATCACGTACTTTGTCATGAACATACTCCTTCTTATCATCGGAACCAAGATTCTTGGAACCGGATTCGGAGCAAAGACTATCTATGCCATTGTCATGACATCCATAATGCTCGGTGTGACTCAGGAATTCATTCCGGTTGACTTTGTGGATAATTTCTCGCAGGACAGCAAGATTGTCTGCACAGTTCTCGGTGGAATCATGGCCGGTGTTGGTATCGGACTCTCGATGTCACAGGGCGGCAGTACAGGTGGAACAGATATCATAGCTCTTATATGGTGCAAGTACAAGCCGTCTTCTCCAGGAAGAGTGATTCTCATCATTGATATCATCATCATCCTTTCTTCATTGCTTCTTCCGTCATACGATAGGACAGGCCATCTCCTTGACTATCCTGAAAAGATTGCCATTGTTGTGTACGGTCTGATGCAGGTTACGGTATGCGGATACGCAATCGACCTTTATATTTCAGGTTCGAAGCAGTCTGTCCAGGTATTCATCTTTACAAAGAAGGTTACAGAAATGGCAGATGCCATTGCATTCGATATGAAGAGGGGTGTTACTGTTCTCCCTGCCAAAGGATGGTATTCCAAGGAGGCAAAGGAGGTTATCATGGTGGTAACAAGAAAGAGCGATCTTAATCTCTTGTTGCGCTTTGTCAAGTCCATCGATCCCGATGCTTTCCTCTCTGTTTCGTCAGTTATGGGCGTATATGGACAGGGCTTTGATACGATAAAAGTAAGGACTAAGAAATAGCGATTTTAAAAAAAAGAAAAAATTATAAAAAAAAGAAAAACTTGTTGTGGATCCCGGTAGTTTTGAATGACTTACCGGGATCCACGTTCTTTTTGAGGAGAAACTTTATATACTTTTGCACTAAGCAAACGATGATTGTTATGGATATATTTTTTGTGACGGCATTTGCGACTGCTCTGCTTCTTCTTGCAGGAGCGCTTCTCGCCCGCAATATCAGGTATAAGGCTCTTGCCACCATTAACAGGTGGTATGGCTCAGTTGCGCTATGTTTCTGTGCTATCCTGATGATATGCGATCTGCTTGCCGGATCAGGGGTGCTGCACAGAATACCTGTCGATATCATCATTGCTTTGATTTCCCTTTCAGTATTGACGAATACATTTATAGATATATCAGACAAGAAGAAGATTGTCGTTGCGATGCTCGTAGTGTCAGTCTTGCTGTCGCTGTATTATATACTGTGCGCAGTCAGGGTTTATCATCCCTTTGAACCTCGGATAGCCGGGCGTATTTCGTCCGGCCTGGGCATTGCCTGGATATCTGTATATACGTGGGCTGTAGGAATGAGGTTGTGGAATATTCATGCTCTTATGCAATCCGGTACCGTATGGACTCTTCTCTGTATGTCAGTGGATTCCCTGTATGCAATGGGGCTCATGACTCTGATAGGACTGTTTGCAGCTCTGTCTTCAAGTGCGTGCGCGTCTGCTGTCATCTTCGTGCTTCTGGTGCTCATGGTGGCTGGACAGAGTGTCAGGATAGCATACGATTCCGTATTTGCAGTGTTCCAGAGGCATGAGCGGAGGATTGTCGAGTCTATGCGCATATCTCCTGTCGAGTCTGCGGCGGTCTCTCCTGGTCAGGAGAATATGTATAAGGAACTATATGAAAGGATCCAGACATATTTTGATGAGGAAAAACCTTTTCTGAACGGTAATCTCACGATCAATGATGTAGTGGCCAGGGTATTCTCGAATAAAGTGTATATCTCCCGGGCAATCGGGCAATGCACCGGCAGGAACTTCTGCCAGTATGTCAACTATCACAGGGTGATGTACGCGATGGAATGCTTCAGGAACAACACTGAATTGAAGGTGGCTGAACTGTGGCCCTTATGCGGCTTCAATACCATTGTGTCCTTTAATATGGCTTTTCGACTGTTTATGGATGAGAATCCGAGCGACTGGTGCAGGAAAGAGAAGATAAGGCTTTCCAAGAAGCGAAAATAAATGCTATATTTGCCGCAAATTCATACTTAATATATAATATGGCAGACGAGAAGATCATTTTTTCAATGAACGGGGTAGGAAAGATCCTCCCTCACAACAATAGGGTAATCCTTAAGGATATCTACCTGTCTTTCTTCTATGGTGCGAAGATCGGTATCGTGGGTCTTAACGGCTCAGGTAAGTCTACGCTCATGAAGATTATCGCAGGTATCGAGAAGGGATACCAGGGTGAAGTAGTATGGGCGCCGGGATATTCTGTAGGATACCTTGAGCAGGAGCCTCAGATGGATCCTGACAAGACTGTTATCGAGGTCGTACAGGAAGGTGTGCAGGAAATTATGGATATCCTCAAGGAGTATGAGGAAGTCAACATGAAGTTCTGCGAGCCTATGTCTGACGATGAGATGGCAGCTCTGATCGAGCGTCAGGGTGAGCTGACTGAGAAGATAGAGCACTGTGGTGGTTGGGAGATCGATTCAAAGCTTGAGAGAGCTATGGATGCGCTCCAGTGTCCTCCGTCAGATGCGAAGGTTTCTACACTCAGTGGAGGAGAGCGTCGCCGAGTGGCTCTTTGCCGCCTGTTGCTCCGTCAGCCTGATGTGCTTCTTCTTGATGAGCCTACCAACCACCTCGATACAGAGAGTATCCAGTGGCTCGAGGCGCATCTCCAGCAGTATAAGGGAACAGTCATCGCTGTAACCCACGACCGTTATTTCCTTGACAATGTTGCAGGATGGATCCTTGAGCTTGATAGGGGAGAGGGTATTCCATGGAAGGGTAACTATTCTTCATGGCTTGACCAGAAGAGCACTCGTCTTGCACAGGAGGAGAAGCAGGAGAGCAAGCGTCGCAAGGCCCTTGAGCGTGAGCTTGAGTGGGTTCGCATGGCTCCTAAGGCCCGTCATGCCAAGTCAAAGGCCCGTCTGGGTGCATATGAGAAGATGGCTGCTGATGATGGACGTGAGAAGGAGGCCAACCTTGAGATCTTCATCCCTAACGGACCAAGACTCGGTAACAAGGTCATTGAGTTCAAGAATGTTTCAAAGGCATATGGAGATAAGCTCTTGTATGAAAACCTTAACTTCGTGCTTCCGCCTGCAGGTATCGTGGGTGTGATCGGTCCTAACGGTGCGGGTAAGACAACCTTGTTCCGTCTTATCATGGGACTTGATCAGCCGGATGCAGGTGAGATCACAATCGGTGAGACAGTAAAGATTGCTTATGTTGACCAGCAGCATAAGAGCATCGATCCTGAGAAGACAGTATATGAGACAATCGCTGAGAATTCAGAGTTTGTAAGACTCGGCAAGAGGGAGGTGAATGCAAGAGCATATGTGTCTCGCTTCAACTTCTCCGGAGCAGATCAGGAGAAGCTTTGCGGCATCCTTTCGGGTGGTGAGAGAAACCGTCTCCACCTTGCATTGACTCTCAAGGATGAGGGTAACGTGCTTCTTCTTGACGAGCCTACCAACGATGTGGATGTAAATACCATCCGTGCGCTTGAGGAGGGTCTTGAGAATTTCGCAGGATGTGCAGTGGTAATCTCCCACGACCGTTGGTTCCTGGATCGTATTGCAACCCATATCCTTGCATTCGAGGGTGACTCTCAGGTTTACTTCTTCGAGGGAACATACTCTGAGTACGAGGAGAACAAGAAGCGTAGACTTGGTAATGAGGAGCCTAAGCGTTTCAAGTATAAGAAACTGATGGCTGAATAATAAAAAAGACCGATCAAACATTGATCGGTCTTTTTTATTACCATCTGTCCTCAGATGATACTGTAAGCTTCTTGCGGCCACGACGGCGGCGTGCTGCCAAAACGCGACGTCCGTTAGGAGTCGACATGCGCTCGCGGAAACCGTGCTTGTTGCGGCGCTTGCGCTCTGATGGTTGGAATGTTCTTTTCATATCTAGATATTTTTATATTTTTCCTTCTACAATTTGGGAGTGCAAAGGTAGTATTTTTGAATTTATTTGCAAAATATTTTAATAATTTTCTCACGAACGTTCAAAACAACAGGTTATTTATATCGAAAAGTAGGTTACTTCTCAATATAAATAACCTGTTTAGTCTCAAAAAACGGGTCTGCGGTCCAACTGCTGATAGGCCAGATATGTACTGAACCTTTACGCATCTTGTATTTTGACATCGCTGTCGAGATCTCCTCTGCAAGGTCTCCTCCCTTGAGATAGAGGATCCCGCTATCGTATTTGCCTTTGACCCAAGGCATGAAGTTCTCAAGGGATGTCACGGCACGTGAAACGATGTAGTCAAAGGTCTCTGGAAGAGACTCAGCTCGCGCATTTACGGTTTTTACATTATTTAGCTTCAGTCCCTTGGACACCTCAGTGGCAACGATGATCTTTTTACCGATAGAGTCGCAGAGTGTGAACTGTGCGTGCGGGAATATTACCGCCAGAGGAATGCCAGGGAAGCCTCCTCCTGTTCCAAGGTCAAGGATCTTGAGCGGTTCCGCTACGCTGTATGGTCCCTCTCCTCTCATGCGATCATAAACATCCGGCATCTGAGTCTTGAGGTATGCGGCGATACCGAGCGAGTGCAGCACGTGGTGTCTGTAAAGTTCATCAATGTCCTTACGAGATACGACATTGATCTTAGAGTTCCAGTCCCTATAAAGCTCGTCCATGAGACGGAACTGTTCCATCTGCTCCGGAGTCACTTCCGGAAACTTCTCTGTGATTATATTCTTGAATTCTTCGAATGTCATAGTCTATAGTAATTCGTCTGAGTAGTCCATCATTTTCAAGAGCATTGCCTTTGCTCTTCTTATCTTGGTCTTTACTGTGTTGAGTGGCATATCCAAAGCATCGGCAATCTCTTTGTATCCGAAGTTGTCGATCAGGTTCATCTTTGCCACTATCTTGTAGTCATCCTTGAGCTTCTCAATGTTGGTGAGCCATTTGTCATACTCCTGCTGCTGGATGATATCTTCTTCGGGATTGTGCATCGTAGCAGGCAGTTCCTTCAGCTCTGCAATTTCCTCATGGATAGACATGACCGGCATCTTTGTCATTTCCCTATGCTGCTTGCTGAGGTAGTCAAAGGCCGTGTTTCGCGCGATCCTATATATCCAAGTTGAGAACTTATACTCCGGATTATATGCTTCAAGCTGGCTGAATGCCTTCTGGAAGCTCTCCAGACAGATGTCTTCTACGTCTTCCTTCTGGGTAACGTAACGGGATATATGGTTCTTTACACCAGTGCTGTATCTTGTGTAAAGAACGATGAATGCCGCCTGATTCTGCTCCAGAGCCAGGCGTACAAGATCTACGTCAGACAGATCAGTGAGCTTCGAGCCAGTTGTGTCCATGGTTACATTCTACGGTTAAAGGTATTGACAATTCTATAACGTTCTCCATCTCCTCTCTTACGATGGCCTCCAGTCTCTCCACCTCGTCTGGAGTGGTGTCGAACACGAGTTCGTCATGAATCTGGAGTATCATCCTGCTCTGCAGGCCTTCTTGCTTTATTCTTCTGTCGGTCTTTATCATCGCAAGCTTGATGATGTCTGCCGAAGTCCCCTGGATAGGAGCATTGATGGCGTTCCTTTCAGCCAATGCGCGGACAGTGCCGTTCCTGGAATTGATGTCAGGGAGATATCTCTTTCGTCCGAAGATGGTCTCTACGTATCCGTTCTCGCGTGCCGCTGTAAGAGTGTCTTCTATATACGAGGAGATGGCCGGGAAGTTGGCAAAATAGTCCTCAATGATCTTCTTGGCCTCGCCTCTTCCGATCTTAAGCCTCTGTGCCAGACCGAACGATGATATTCCGTACATGATACCGAAGTTGGCGGTCTTGGCAATTCTTCGCTGGTCAGATGTTACATCTCCGAGAGGGATGCCAAAGATCCTGGATGCTGTAATGGCATGTACGTCCTGACCTGCGCGGAAAGCTTCAATGAGATGTTTGTCGCAGCTAAGGTGTGCCATGATCCTCAGCTCGATCTGCGAATAGTCGGCAGACACTATGAGCCCGTCAGGGCGACTTGGCACGAAAGCCTTTCTTATCTCCTTACCTCTATCTGTCCTGATAGGAATGTTCTGGAGATTAGGCTTCGATGAACTGAGTCTTCCTGTAGCGGTCAAGGCTTGATTGAACGTTGTGTGAACCTTTCCGGTTACGGACGAGATATAGCCTGGGAACGGCTCTATGTAGGTAGAGAGCAGCTTCTTGACACCTCTGAACTCGAGAATTTCGTTGATAATCGGGTGTTTATCGGCAAGCGCGCTCAAAGTCTCCTCATCTGTAGGGTAGGTGTACCTTCCGGATTTCGGTTTCATTTTCGGGTCAAGCCTGAGTTTTTCAAATAGAAGCGGGCCTATCTGTTTTGGGGACATGATATTCAGCGCAGGCTCCTGGGCCATCTCCCTGATCCGCCCCTGAATTGTCTCCATCTCTGCGCTGAGAGCGGACGAGTACTTTCTAAGCTGAGCCAGATCAATCTTTACACCCTCCATCTCCATATCAGAGAGAACCTTCAGCAGAGGCTCTTCCATGTCCATGTAAAGAGACTGAACTTCGTTCGATTCCATGTCTTTCCAAACAGCCTCTCCAAGCATGAAGAGAACCGCTGCTTCCTTTGCCTTGCTTGGCTTGGCTTCATCTTCCGGAATCTCATCGAAAAGTGACAGCGTCTCCACTGCTTCTGTCGTACTTTCGCTCTCCTCAAGATTTACGTCCAGGTATGTCTTTGCAAGAATCTCAATCTTATGTGTCTTTTCCGGGTTGATCAGGTAGTGCATCAGCTCAATGTCCATGAGTGTGCCCTCCATGCGTATTCCTGCATGTGCAAGAAGGTTCCTCTGTAGCTTGAGGTCATATCCATATTTGGTGATCTGCGGATCGGCAATGATCTGCGCAAAGTCATCTGCCTGACCTTCTGCGGTCATTGTGCCGGCAGCAACTGTCACGCGTGCTATCCCGCTGAATATGCCCTCGCCCACAGCCTCGGTTATAATGGCGCATTTGCCAAGTTTCATAGCCTCCTTGACAACCTGTGCCGATGTATTCTCTGTGAACTCTACCTGCTTTGCTTCCTTAGGTGTTGAAGTCTGGATGTTTCCGAGATATCTTTTTAATGATCCGAATTCATATTTCTCGAACAGGTCAGCAGCTTCTGGCGAATATGTGGCTGTAAGCTCCATACTATCGCTGTCCACATCAAGAACGATGTCTGTCTTGATTGTCACGAGCTCATGGCTGAGCATGATGTGGCCTTCAGAGCTGACGAATGCCTCCCTCTGTTTCGGAGTCAGCTCGTCGAGATTTTTGTATATTTCCTCGACGGTGCCGAATTTAGACACGAGCTTGCCCGCGCCGACTTCTCCTACTCCCTTGACTCCAGGAACGTTATCTGATGAGTCGCCGCAGATTGTCAGAATCTCGATTACCTGCTCGGGTCTGGTGATGTTATACTTTTCGCATACCTTCTGAACATCGATGATCTCATTGTCTGAGCCAGACTTGCCTGGCTTGTACTGAAGAATGTTCTCGGAAATCAGCTGACCGTAGTCCTTGTCAGGGGTGACCATGAAGACTTTGAATCCTTCCTTCTCGGCCCTCTTTGCCATTGAACCGATCACGTCATCAGCCTCGAATCCCTTGACCATCAGCACAGGGAAGTCCATCGCCTTGCAAAGCTCGCAGAGCGGCTCAAGCGAATCTATGATCAGTTGAGGAGTCTCGCTTCGTGTTCCCTTATATTCGGGATACATCTCATGTCTGAATGTGCCGCCCGGAGGGTCGAATGCGATAGCAAGATGTGTCGGTTTTTCCTTCTCTATGAGTTCCAACACGTATTTCGTGAATCCGAAAAGGACAGACATGTCCGCACCTTTGGAGTTGATCATAGGATGTCGCAGGAATGCGTAATACATCTTGAAGATCAGTGCATGTCCGTCTATCAGAAATAACTTCTTTTCCATATCTTTGATGTTCGTCAAATGAACCCCAAAGATATAAAAAGTTTCATCAAAAAAAGGCAGTGAAAGTCAAAAACTTTTCACTGCCTGAAAATGCTCTGTACCGCCTTGTCGATATCGTCTCTTCCAGCGAGCCTGAAAACGCCGTCAGCGCCGAGTGCTATCACTCTGTTGCATGCCTTCATGCCTTCATGCAGATCATGAGTGGAGAATATGACGGCAGGGGAGTCCTCTCCTTTGCACAAGTTGCTGAGTGCCTGAAGGACAGCTGTCTTGTTTTCTGCATCAAGGAATGCAGTAGGCTCGTCCAGCAGTATTACTCCAGCCTTCTGCACCAGTGATGCGGCTATGCATGCC
Organism: Bacteroidales bacterium; assembly: GCA_017559545.1. GTDB lineage: Bacteria > Bacteroidota > Bacteroidia > Bacteroidales > UBA932 > Cryptobacteroides. Next base: position 4,739 of record JAFYRK010000060.1, on the reverse strand, counting down.
TTCTGGAATTCGCCGTCGCTCAGTGTGCTGATGTCCCTGTCTTTCAGGTGCACTATCCCCAATCTTTCCAGGGCCTTTTCCAGATTGTATTCATCCTGTTCCGTCAGCTTTCCCGACATGTCCGTCTGCCTGAAGCAGCTGACCTTCACGAATTCCTTGACGGTGAACCCCTTGACTTTTGGCAGGCGTGACGGAATCATGCTGACTCTGCAATCATTTCCCTGCATACCGGCTATTGCCTTCATCAGTGTAGTCTTGCCACTTCCGTTCGCTCCGCACAGCATTATGCAATCGCCCGCATGGATGTCGAATGATATCTTTTCATAGAGTATCTTCTTACCATGTCCTATGTTCATGCCGTCGATATGTATCATGATTCTGCTCATAGTTCCGGTCTTTTCAACATTATATATAATATGACAGGGATGCCGAGCAGGGCCATCGTGCTTGCAACTGGCATAGGGGAAGGTGTTACTCTTGAGAGCAAGTCGGCGCATACGCCGATCAGACCTCCTGTAAGAAGGGAAGCGGGAAGGACGGCTTTGTGTGCCGATGTGCCCAGCAGCGCCTTGGCGATATGCGGGCCGATTATGCCCACGAAGCCCAACTGACCGCAGAATGCGGTAACCGCCCCGGTCATAAGGCTGCAGCTCAGAAGGGCAGACAGACGTATTCTTGAAGGAACAGCACCGGACAGTTCTGTGAATTCGTCTCCGAATAAAATCAGGTCAAGGCCTTTATGGTTGAATGTCGCTATTGCCAGTCCTGCTGCCAGCGTTCCCGCAATGATGGCAGTTTCTCCCCATGTCGTGTTTGAGAAACTTCCGGCAGACCAACTGTAGAAGGTCTTTAGGCTTTCTGCATCAGAACTGAACTGGAGTATAGATACGATAGCTGTGATTATGAATCCGAGCATGACTCCGAAGATGAGCAGGATCGATGCATTCCGGAATCTGTCGGACGCATATAATATTATTGCTGCCGCTCCAGCAGCTCCGATAGCCGCAGATAAGGCGATGGATGCCCCGCCAAGGGTTACGCCTGCACACATGGTCGTGAGAGCTGCTCCCAGTGCCGCGCCGCTGCTTATACCCATGATGTGCGGGTCTGCAAGCGGGTTTCGGAATATACTCTGCATCTGTGAGCCGGAAAGCGCCATCGCCGCTCCAGCAAGAAGTGCAGTGGTCATGCGCGGCAGTCGCAGGTGCAGCATGACATCGCGTCCGGCATCTCCGCCCCAGGTAATGTCGGCCAGACATGCCAATGCCAGCATGAATATTCCGGCTGCGATAACTACGATATGTCTGCGTGTTCTCATGCTGCAAATTTAAGAATTATCGCTGTATTTGGTACGCTTTACGCTTGTCTTGGTGTCCTTTGTGATAAAAATTTTAATTTAGAATTAGAAAAATTCCAAATTATCTTGGATTTTTCTAGAAATAGTTTCATATTTGCAAAGGACTTAAACTAAAAACATATATAGTATGAAAAAGATTGTATTGACATTGATAGGCCTTGCAGCATTTGCTGTGGCACTTTCGGCAGATGATGATAAGCCGATTACTTTTGAAAAACTCCCATCACCTGCAAAGGTATATATAGAGACTAATTTCCCGGGGGAGAAGACATCGTTCGCAGTTAAGGACGACGACTTGATCAGACCTGAATATACTGTGGTTCTGATGAACGGAATCAAGCTCGAGTTCGACCATTCCGGTGCATTGACTCAGATATCTTCTCCAAACGGCATTCCGGCAGAGCAGGTTCCGGTTTCCATCAGAAATTATGTCAAGGCACATTATCCGGATGCAGGTTATCTTGAGTTTGAGATAGGAAAGCATACATACGAGGTCAAACTGACAAACCGTATGGAGCTGAAGTTCAACAAGAACTTCCACATAATTGAGGTGGATCACTGAGTCGAGACATCTGTAATTTTTTATTATATTTGCAAGTCCAAAAAGCTCAAAGAATTTTTGGACCGTCCCGGGGTAGGGACGAAATATGAAAATATAATTATAGTAAAATGGCACAGAAACCATCCATTCCAAAGGGTACAAGAGACTTCGGACCTGCAGAGATGGCAGGAAGAAACTATATATTCGACACCATCCGCTCGGTGTTCAAGACTTACGGATATGCTCCGATCGAGACTCCGTCAATGGAGAACCTCAGCACTCTTCTCGGAAAGTACGGCGAGGAGGGCGACAAGCTCCTTTTCAGAATCCTGAACTCCGGAGATGCATTCTCGAAGATCAACTACGACGATTATAAGGTTGAGGGAACAGAAGATGGATATAACAGCAAGGCCCTCTCATTGAAGGTGTGCGAGAAAGGTCTCCGTTATGACCTTACAGTGCCGTTTGCGCGTTTCGTCGTTCAGCACCAGAACGAGATCACATTCCCGTTCAAGAGATTCCAGATCCAGCCGGTTTGGCGTGCTGACCGTCCGCAGAAGGGACGCTACAGAGAGTTCTATCAGTGTGACGTGGATGTTATCGGATCGACATCTCAGCTCAATGAACTCGAGCTCGTGCAGATCGTGGACCGCGTGTTCACTCTCTTCGATGTCAACGTATGCGTGAAGATCAACAACCGTAAGGTGCTTACAGGTATGGCCGAGATCAGTGGCTTCCCTGACAAAGTGGTAGACATTACAGTAGCAATCGACAAGATAGACAAGATCGGCCTCGAGGCAGTTGAGGCTGAGATGCTTGAGAAGGGTCTTACAGCGGAGGCGGTTGAGGTTATTCGTCCTGTCCTTCAACTTTCGGGAACAACAGCAGAGAAGATAGCGGTTATGCGTGACCTCATGAGCGGCAAGTCCGCTTCGGGTATTGTTTCTGAGACAGGTCTCAAGGGTCTTGATGAGCTCGAGGAACTCTTCGGATTTATCGACGCTGCAGGCATCCGTCATGAGGTAGAGATAGATCTCTCCCTTGCACGCGGTCTCAACTACTATACTGGTGCGATCTTCGAGGTAAAGGCAAAGGACTTCGCTATCGGAAGCATCTGCGGCGGTGGCCGTTATGACAACCTCACAGGCATTTTCGGCCTTCCGAATATGTCAGGCGTAGGTATCTCATTCGGTGCTGACCGTATCTATGACGTACTCAAGGGTCTTGACAAGTTCCCATCAGAGGTGACATCGACAACAAAGCTTCTCTTCGCAAACATGGGATCAGAGGAATTGAAGTATCTCATCCCTGTAGTGAAGTCGCTCCGCGAGGCTGGTGTGGCATGTGAGATCTATCCTGAGCAGTCAAAGCTCAAGAAACAGTTCGACTATGCTGACAAGAAGGCAATTCCGTTCCTTTCGATTGTCGGTGGAAACGAGGTTGCCGAAGGTGTCATCAACATCAAGAACCTCTCTTCAGGCGAGCAGAAATCGTTTTGCAAAGACAATCTGGACGAAATCTTGAACTTTTTGCAATAAAAATTTGCAGATTAAAAAATAGTCCGTATATTTGCAGTCCAATATCGCGGGATAGAGCAGTCGGTAGCTCGTCGGGCTCATAACCCGAAGGTCGTGCGGTTCGAATCCCACTCCCGCTACCAATAGAGCAAAAGTCGAAAGATTTTTGCTCTTTTTTTGATATGCAGCTGAAAAACATATGCAGGCTCGACGGAAAATCTCTGTTGTTTTGCATTTTTGGGCTTCAGAGGTAAAAAACGCTTGACTTTTGGATCTCATGTAGCCATTAATGGCAAATTTCGACGAATTTTAGTGTTGAGAGGCAAAATCAGGGCTGTATTTCCCTTTTGGAGCAGAGCCAAGCTGTATATTCTTTTGATCCCGAGGTTGAGACATATTTATAATTGAATTATGAAAAAACTGATAGCTACACTACTCCTTTCCTTTGCTGCTGCAATGCATCTGACTGCTTCTGCGGCCAAACCGGATTTCGTTCAGGAGAACTATCTCAATTCGATAAAGCTTACTTTCCTGTCATGGACCAGTGGAAGTACAAAGGTTTCATATGAGCGTGCTCTTCCGAACTGGCACCAGAGCGGTGAGCTTTGTGCCAGCCTTATCAGCGCAGGATATGACAAATACAACAATGATCCTCTAGGATTCACGTTGAGGTACGGTCATAAGTTCTTCATCAATCAGGGAGATATAGCTCTGAAAGGATTCTACCTTCGTCCGGAGTTCATATACTCTCATTACAACTATACATGTACAGACACGGGCCTGCACGGTTGCAAGGCTTCAGGAGAACGTGAGAAAGCGGCAATGGGAGCTCTTCTTGGAACATTCGGATATCAGTACCTTTATAAAAGATTCCTTGCTGATTTCTGGGTAGGGGCAGGTTATGCGTATGGTCGTCCGGCTGACACCGGCTACCACCACGGATTCCAGCTCTGGGACTACTTCGGAACCTCCCACGACAACGTTGCACTAAGTTTCAGCATACGTTTAGGCTTCTGTTTTTAGATAAAATTTGCAAATCAGATAAATTGTTGTACATTTGCAGTCCGAAATCGCGGGCGTGTTGAAATTGGTAGACAAGCCAGACTTAGGATCTGGTGCCGAGAGGCGTATGGGTTCGATTCCCTTCGCCCGCACTCAAAAAGAGAACCATTGCTGGTTCTCTTTTTTCGGTACGCCCAGCATGGGCATGCTCTAACGGGTGAAAGTCCCCAATGTGCCCTAATGACGGGAAGCATATAGCCAAAGGCAAGGGTGTCCATCGTGAGGTGGAATCTGAAGGAAGCCGGCGGCAAAAGTCTGGCCT
>JAFYRK010000059.1 GCA_017559545.1 Bacteroidales bacterium | reverse complement strand
GAGGGAGCTAAGAGATTCTGTATCCCATTCGAGGGCTTCCTTACTTATGGTGGTATGAACGGTCGTGATATGGCTGCTCTCGCTGTAGGTCTTGACGAGAACACTGAGCTCGACACTATCGAGACTCGTATCAAGCAGGTGCAGTACCTCGCAGCCAAGCTCGATGAGTACGGTATTCCTTATCAGCGTCCTGTAGGTGGTCACGCTCTCTTCGTAGACGCAGACCGCGTTCTCGACCAGATCCCTAAGGAGGAGTTCCCAGCTCAGACACTCGCTATCGAACTCTACATCGAGGCTGGTGTACGTGGTTGCGAGATCGGTTACATCCTCGCTGACCGCGATCCTGTAACTCGTGAGAACCGTTTCGGTGGCCTCGACCTTCTTCGTCTGTGCATCGCTCGCCGTGTGTACACAAACAACCATATGGACGTGATTGCAGCAGCTCTCAAGAACGTTTATGACCGTCGTCACGAGATCACTCGCGGTGTGAAGATCGTATGGGAGACTGAGCTCATGAGACATTTCACAGTAAAATTAGAGAGACTCTAATTTTACCGTAAAAGTCTCCGACTATTTTCGCATACCTCCCCTAAATCCCCTCCCCGGGAGGGGACTTACCATCGCTTCGCTAAAAGAAGTATTAGAAGAATCCTGACACTTAATAGTCAGATTATCAGTTAATTATAAAAACCGCGTGCTCCCTTGGCAGCACGCGGTTTCTGTAATCCATTGATTGATAGAGGGTTGACTGCCAGGTTAGTTTAGGTTAGCAGCGAGCTTTTCAGCGAGGGCGAGGAAGGCGAGACCGTCTGGGCGCGAGCTTAGGGCTGCTGGCTCACCGGCGTCGCCACATTCGCGGATGCTCTGCACGATAGGAATCTGGCCAAGCAGAGGGATGTTGTATTTTTCTGCCATCTTAACACCACCCTCACGTCCGAAGATGTAGTATTTCTCATCCGGGTGCTCCTCAGGTGTGAACCAAGCCATGTTTTCCACGAGTCCGAAGATTGGCTTGTTCACGCTCTCGTTACGGAACATGTTGACTCCCTTCTCTACGTCAGCGAGGGCCACATCCTGTGGTGTGCTGACGATGACAGCACCCTTGAGAGGAATATCGTGTACAAGGCTGATATGGATGTCGCCTGTTCCCGGAGGCATATCTATAAGCAGGAAGTCAAGTTCGCCCCAACGCACCTGCAGAATCATCTGCTTGAGTGCATTGCAAGCCATGGGACCACGCCAGATAAGTGCCTGTTCAGGGCGAGCGAAATATCCGATGGACATCCATTTCACGCCGTACTTCTCGAGTGGCATGATGATTTCCTTCTCGCCTTCCTGCATGGCATCAGGCATGAGGCCTTCTGTCGCGGTCATCTTTGGAACAGAAGGGCCATATACGTCTGCGTCAGCCAGTCCGACCTTATATCCCAGGCGTGCAAGTGCAACGGCGAGATTAACGGAAACGGTAGACTTTCCGACTCCACCTTTGCCAGAGGCTATACCGATGATGTGCTTTACGTTCGCGAGTTCTTCCTCGCCGAGGTCGAGACCTTTCTTCTTAGGGGCAGCCTCGTTCTTGATGATGCTTTTTATCTCAATCTGAGTGCCTTGTGGCGCATTTCTGATGATGGCGGCCTTGGCGCTTCCGATGAGATATTCTGCGAGGGGGTCACGGTGCTTGGCAAATCCAATGGTCACGGTAACCTTACCTTCCTCAATCTCTATATTTTCAACCATTCCAAGTTCTATCAGGTTCTTGTCTCCTTTCGCAGGATGTTCAACTTCCTGAAGCCACTTGGCAACATCGTTCTGATTAACCATAAACGTTATTTTTTTACAATTTTCATTTCATCGAGGAGCCATTCTGCACCACCGAACTTGTCGACGATGAAGAGGACATAGCGGATGTCCACATTGATGCATCGCTGGAGTTCAGGCTCGAACATCACATCGCTGCTCATTGACTCCCAGTTGCCGTCGAATGCAAGACCGATGAGCTGACCCTTTGCATTCATGATAGGGCTACCTGAGTTACCACCGGTGATGTCATTGTTGCTGAGGAATGCGACAGGCATCTTGCCGTCTGCCATAGCATACTTTCCGAAATCCTCATTCTCCCACAATGCCTTAAGCTTTTCAGGAACAACAAACTCCCAGTTGTCCGGATCTTCCTTCTCCATGACTCCGTCAAGAGTAGTATAATATCTGTAGATCACAGCGTCCTTTGGAGAATATCCGCCTACTGTACCATATGTGAGTCGCATTGTGAAGTTTGCATCCGGATATGAAGGCTCATTCTTCTTCCACTCGAGAAGACCCTCGGTGTAGAGCTGGCGCGCTTCTGCCAAAGCAACATTTCCTTCCTTTATGGCAGGAGTCAGCTCTGCCATGCAGTTTCTGATGGAGTTCAGAAGTGCAAATGCAGGGTCTGCATAGATTTCCTCTACAGATGCCTTTGCCAGTTTTTCCGCATCTGTGAATAGACTGGCATCAAAGAGGTTGTCTACATATAATATTACGTCCAACTCAGCAAAGTTCTCAATGTCAAGATAATACTTGTTTTCTACGTTTGCCCTGTAGAAGTCAATCATTGCTTTGGCAACCTTGCGGTCAGTGCCTGCAGAATAATCCTTGTAGAATGCACCCATCTTTGCTACCATACCCTGCAAAGCGGCAGCGGTATCCTTGCCTGCCTGGAGTTCAGACTCAATGACTGCTTTACACATTGCAGCTGCATTGATCAGCTCGATTCTGGCCAGAGACTCGTTTGCATATGTATATATCAGATTTTCCTCAAATCCAATTTCAGATGCATTAGAAAGATCGGCGAGGGCTTTACCATATTTGTCTGTAAGCTTGCTATGGGTTCTTACCCACTGATGGAACTCAGCCTCTTCCTGCTCAGCGCGACCGATGATGTCGAGCTTATCGAAAGCCAGCCTCATGCCCTGCCACTTTTTCCATCCGTTTGACGAGCTTGAGTACTTGCTTGCATACTGAATCTTTACCTTAGGGTCGGCAAGCATGTCTTCCAGGAGAACATTCTGACGTACAGTGCGTGCGGCGATTCTGATATCATTTACGGCAAGCTGGTTTCTAAGTTCAGGAGATGTCTGGAAACGAGTAGTGCGTCCAGGATATCCCATGATCATTGTGTAGTCTCCCTCCTGTACTCCGGCAAGAGATATCTTCAGGAAATCTTTTGATTTCAGAGGAACGTTGGCAGGGGAATATTCTGCCGGATTTCCCTTCTTGTCAGCGTAAACGCGGAACATAGAGAAATCTCCTGTGTGACGTGGCCACATCCAGTTATCTGTGTCTGCACCAAACTTACCGATTGATGAAGGCGGAGCGCCGACAAAGCGGACATCCTTGTAAACTTTATATACTATAAGGTAATATACATTCTCGTTGTAGAATGATTCAACCACAGCTTTACAATATGGGTGAGCCTTTTCGGCGCTCTTGATGAGATTCTGTACCGCATCCTCAACGGCTTTCTCAACAAGAGTCTCGATGTTTGCGCTGTCCTTGTATTCCTTGAGTGCTCTCTTTTCTGCCTTGTCAAGGGCAGCGGTAATATCTGTCATGTACTCAAGGAATGTTACTGTAAGACCTTCGCATGGAAGTTCCTCGCTGCGGTTCATCGCCCAATAACCATCCTTAAGATAGTCGTGCTCTACGCTACTTAGCTTCTGGATGTTGCCATAGCCGCAGTGGTGATTTGTCACAAGGAGACCTTCCTTTGAGATGATCTCTCCTGTACAACCGCCTCCGAACTGCACGATTGCATCCTTGAGGGAATGATTCATGTTGTAGATCTGCTTAGGTGAAAGTTCACATCCCAGTTCTTTCATATCCTTTCCGTTCATCTTTTTGATGAGCGGAAGCAGCCACATACCTTCGTCTGCGAATGCGCTTCCAGCAAAGAGGGTAAGCGCGGTGATGATGCTTATTATCCTTTTCATATAATATAATTTAAATCTTCTTCATTTCGTTCTGGATGACAGAGTGCGGACGCACTGTCAAAATAATGTCGGCTCCAATTGCTTGAGATGGAAACTTTTGCGGTGGTGTGGGGTGTATCCGTGTGCAATGATTGCCTCCACATGCTCCTTTGTGGGATATCCCATGTTTCTTTCCCAGCCGTAATCCGGGTATTCTTCTGCGAGTTTTCTCATGTACTCGTCCCTGTATGTCTTGGCAAGGACAGATGCTGCTGCTATGGACGCGAATTTTCCGTCGCCCTTGACTACGCACTGATATTCATATCCGTCGAAAGGCTTGAACTTGTTGCCGTCAATAAGCAGGAATTCCGGTTTCACGCTCAGTCGGCGTACCGCTCTCTGCATTCCGGTAATTGACGCGTTCAATATATTTATGGTATCGATTTCTTCTGCACTGACTTCCTCTACGGCCCATGCAATCGCTTCGCGCTCTATGATAGGACGAAGTGTCTCCCTTGCCTTTTCAGTCATCTTCTTGGAGTCATTAAGAAGCGGGTGGTAGAAGTCTGGCGGCAAGATTACCGCAGCGGCGAATACGGGACCGGCAAGCGGACCGCGACCTGCTTCGTCGCAGCCTGCCTCTATACGTCCTTCTTGAAGGAAGTTTAACAGATGGTGGATTTCTTTTGAGTTGTGTGTCTTTGCATTGTGCATAATGCAAAAATACACAATTTATCGGTGTATATGCAGAAAAATTGACAGGTGTGCTCTATTTCTGGAGCATTTCTATGATCTGGGTCTTGGTTGCGATGGTTTCCTCCAGACTTTTGACGAGCTTTCTCAGATATTCGTTCTCCTTTTCAAGGCTTTCAATCCTGGCTGAATATTCTGCCTTCATTTCTTCCAGCTTCCTGCCGGGCATCTGGATAGGGCGATATCCAAGGACTATTTCTTCTGTAGATGTGTTCAGTAGCTCTGCCAATCGGAGCACGTTGCCGTTCATTATGGATGTACCGCCCCTTTCAAGGTCTCTATAAGCTGTGATAGAGATGCCGAGCATGTCGGCCATTTCTTCCTGAGTCATCTTCCGTTCTTTTCGGATCTTTCTGATGTTTTCCTTGATTGAGGTGTTGTCCATTTCTTTTATTCTTTGATCTTCTGGACAAAATTATCTCTATTGAAAACGCGGTGTAAACAAGAAAAACCGACGAAAAACAAGAGGAACTTGTTAAAAAAAGAGAAATAATTTTAAAAAAAAGAAAAAGTTGATGGATAAAGCGGTGATTTGTCAGATGAAGGTTTGTTTTTGCTTGCGGAAAGTGCAAGATTTGCGGAAAACAATAGGTGAAATGAGAGACGTGGAATTTGATATGATCTGCATCATGATATATGAAGGCAGGTATTCTCCGGCAGATATTCCTCCGGCATTGGACAATATGTTTTATGAGAAATTCGGCATGTCTTGTACCGATCTGGCAAGCGCCGTCACAATGCGTTGAATGGTGTTTACGGGTTAAAAACTATGTCCGTTCTATTGATATTGTGACTTTATTTCATTAGATTTGCGAAGATGTGTCTTGTATGACACAGACTGACACATAAAACAAACACAATAACACAACAGAACTGATGAAAGCTTATTCAACTCAAAACATCCGTAATGTGGTTCTGCTTGGTAGCACCAAGTCAGGTAAGACCACATTGTCTGAAGCGATGCTTTACGAGGGTAAGGTAATCGACAGAAGAGGTACAGTGGAAGGAAAGAACACTGTTTCTGACAATGCTGAAATCGAGCAGATCAACCAGAGATCTGTCTATGCTACTCCGCTCTATGCAGAGTTCATGGATACAAAGTTCAATATCATCGACACTCCGGGTGCAGATGACTTCGTAGGTGGAGCTGTTTCTGCATTCAAGGTCTGCGACCTTGGAGTACTCGTAGTAAACGCGCAGCAGGGCGTTGAGGTAGGTACACAGATCTACGCACGCTATGCAAAGAATTATCATATTCCTCTTATCGTTGCTGTAAATCAACTTGACGGTGAGAAGGCATCGTGGGAGACTACTCTCGAGTCTATGAAAGAGGCATTCGGCAACAAGCCGGTAGTGGTTCAGTACCCTGTAACTGCAGGTCCTGAGTTCGACGGCTTCATTGATGTCCTCAAGATGAAATATTATCGTTTCGAAGGCGATACAGGCAAGCGTCAGGATCTTGAGATCCCTGCGGAACTCCTTGAGGAGGCTGAGGAACTCAGAAATGCTCTCATCGAGCGCGCTGCCGAGTATGACGATACTCTCATGGAGACATTCTTCGAGCAGGGTGTACTCTCTGAGGATGAGATCAGAAAGGGTCTCGGTATCGGTATCCGCGAGGGTGCGGTTATGCCTATCTTCTGTCTTTCAGCTAAGAAGGACATCGGCGTTAAGCGTCTGATGGAGTTCACAATCCG
>JAFYRK010000058.1 GCA_017559545.1 Bacteroidales bacterium | reverse complement strand
CCCGTCACTGATGGGATACTACGAAAAGTATCATTGCAGATAAGGAACCGCCGTATGCGGACCCGCATGTACGGTGGTGTGAGAGGTCGGAAAACAAAAGTAGGAGGAAAACCTACTTTTGTTTTCCTCCTACTCGATTGCTATACGAAATAAGCAACCATGTCCTTGTAGAACTGATATCTGAGGTCATCTCGGCTGGTGTACTCGATGTAGTACTCCTGTCCGTAGCTGAAGATTCTCTCCTTGATCTTCTTCAGTGTAGGGTCGTCATTTGACATGTTACGGCCGTATACAAAGATGTCGGGTCGTTTGTTCTCGGCGAGAGAGTCATATGCTACATCAAATTCTTCTTCTGTGATGGAGCCTGCTTTGGAGTCGAATATGAAGATAACGGCGTCGGCTTTGGTTCGTATGAATCTATTGTAGTCCGCCTGGCGACCTCCTTGCTGTCCTTTGAGCGATGACTTGAAGTCTTCAAATGAGTGTGGTCTGATGTCTAGATTGAAAACGTTTGACAACTTGGAAAGCTCCACCCTTACTAAGTCGCGTTCATCTCTGAGCTCTTTTGATCCGGCAATGAAAACATTGACAATTGGTTTTTCTTCTTCTCGGGTATGATGTTTCCTGCTGTTTTTGGTTGTGCTGGCCGTTGCATCCTTGACTTGAGGCGTAATAGTGGCCTGCCTAGGTTTGAGAGAGTGAGAGGAGAGTCGCATTCTTTCGTAAAGAATGGCGTCTACGTGAGGGTTGTAAATGCCTTTTGCAATTGTCTCAGTGTATTCTTTCTGAACCATCTCAGGATAGAAGGCGTCCACGCAGTATGGTATGATGTTTCCTTCATGAACCGCTATAATGGCTCTTTGATGGAAACTTCCATCTGTGATATTGTTCCATGATATATTTGTCAGGCAATTATCCCAGAGTTTCCAGATGCCCTCTATGTCTGCTTCTAATGCATCGATATTCTCGCTACACATGGATATGACGACGTTGCGTGTCATGCAATCAATGACCATCTGGTCGTTGATCATGTACCCACGTCCGTTCAGCATCAGCATTCTGATGGCGCTGGCACGGATGAAGTGTATCATACTCTTGAACTGATTTTCCCCCATAGTTCTGATGACAGATGCAAGAGGTATCCTTTTATGGTATATTACGCTTGGCAGATTGTGTATGTGTTGCAGAAGATGATTGGTCATTGTTGACGAACCATTTCCCGATTCAAGATAGTAGTCCAGCAGATTGATTGTAAAATGATCCGGAGTTTCGCCCTTATCAAATTCCTTCCAATACATGACAGTGGTGTCATAGACAAATTGACTTGAAGAGGAACTGAGATGCTTCTCTAAGTGTTCAATGTGATATGACAGATAGCTGTCAGCATTATGTAATGCCTGATTATATTCATCTACCTTTACCCTGTACTTTTCGGCAAGGCTTGCAAGAGCATTCATCATATCGATGCCGTACTCTCTTAATGATATTGCATGTTGGTATACTGCAATCTGCTGAGTCTTTTCTTCAATGCTTTTTTTATATTCAGAGCGATGCAGTCGACGAGATAAATAGGATGAATACTCGTCGATATATGAATGAATGAGAGTTTTATTATTGTTGCTCAGTGTGCTGAGGGAATTTATCTGCTCAGCTAGAGTTTGGCTTATTCTCTGGCAGTGTTCTATGAGTGCTGTGAGGAATTCATGGGCAGTATTAGGATTACTGCCGATAGTTGATAGGTAACTTCTTAACAATGTTGCGTTTTCTGCAAACTCTTCGTCTATGTATGTGTATTTTGGCTTAGGTGTCAGGTAACTTTCCACCTCGTCATATATCTTAGTTGCCTTGTGGAGGGATGATAAGTGAAATGTCTCCGGTAATGCTATACTTATATGATCGTTGAGGCTATCAATCAGAAAGTCGGCTTCGTACATGTTAAATTTGCCGTTGAAGAGGAAGCCGCGAAGATGCTTGATGCCTTCTGTTCTGTTCCGCAAAGTGTTGTGTATGATGTTGTATGCGATCTGAAGGGAATACAGGTCAGCGAACTTTTCCCCATTGAAGATTATTTCACATGCTCCAATGCTTCCCAGCCAGCCCTTCTTGTCCTTTATGTCATAGATGCTCCCGCTATTTTCAGGGACCATATCTGTGGCGCCCTCAAATGATGACGAGAACATGGACAATGCAAGGACATTGTACATATCCTGCACGTTCTGTATGATTTTTCCTGCATTGTTGAGGTGCTCTACCATGTAGAATCCTTTGAACAGTGGAGCCTTCAGGATGCAGTCTATTCCTCCTACCGACATCTTGATCTGATTGTCTTCTGAGGCGTGCTGCAGGTAGTCCAGTTCCAGGACGGAGGCGTATGAGTTGGCGAATGCTCTCTGGAATACAGGTCCGCCTGGGTCGGATTTTATGTATATGCCATGTAGAATGGCGTAGCCATAAAGGTTTACGGCCTCGAATTGGGAAACGAGCATTGCAAGCGGAATGAATATTCCGGATCCTGTTCCTCCTGCCAGGGACATGACAAACCTTACGTCTATATCTACGCTGCCGCTGTTGTGCGCCGCATCAAGAAGTTCGCTTATGATGAGCCTTATTTGGGCGAGGATGTTCTTCTGACTCACTTCCATTGCGAGACGGGCATCTGCCCTGCTTGCCTCTGTTCCGCATGCGATTGGGTCATATAAATGACAGTTGTCTATGTACCAGTCACATAAGCCTGTCTGTGTGCGGATGTTATAGTCAAGGTATTCTTGGGGAGAAGAGTCTTCTTGTCCGATGATGTAAGTGTCGTCTTTCAGCGCCTCATCTAAGCAGATGTCTGTGTCTATGCAGAAGAAACGGATGTGTCCTGGTATTTTACCATAACCGTATCTTTCTGTAAAGTTCCTCTTGATCAGTGACAAGGTCTTGCATCCGCTGCCGCCAATTCCGATGTATAGTGTCGGTCTATGTTCCATAATGTTGATTAGGATAAATTTGGATAAAGATAGCTGAAAATCCGTTTACTTGAAAGGGATATATGTCTTGCATATGTGTGTAAAGTAAAAATTTTTGTGGATTCGGATAGATAAAACAGATATATACAACAAAGGAGCCGACCCAAAAGGGTCGGTTTCTTGCGTTCTATAGGGAGGCATAGAGTTGTCGGAACTCGTTCCGACGAACCAAGCCAAACTTACCCTACCGCCACTATCGTCATATATAAATAAAAAAGGAGATGACCTTATTAGTCATCCCTTTTCTTGTGTTCATAATGATAGATAATGAATCGTAAAACTTACGTTACAGGGATTTTAGATTAAATATGATACGGTCGTTTTGCGTACCATTCTCATCATAGATTGCCATGATTTTGCATACTCCTATAGCGTTGACCTTGACGTTGTCTTCTGCGTGAATCTCTCTTCCGATCAGGATGATGTCATCTATCTGCATGTCGCTTACTGCATCAGTTCGGATAGAACTGTTAAATACTGCATGTACGTTGCCCCATGTCGCCGAAGAGTAGTCAAATGAGTTTGCCCTGCAGAATACAAGGTCGGTCTTTGTACTCCATGTTGGCGCCATGTAGCTGCCATCTTCGCCTGACATGCTGAAAACAAGGTCACAGTCTTCAGCGTCAGATGACGAAAAGAGAGGTTGAAGTGTTATGAAAGAGAATGCGTCTTGTTTGCCTGACATAGAAGAATAGAGGGTGATGCCGCTTCTTTCCGGCAATAATGCAGTGTTACCTCCAACAGCAGTGAGTTTCAGCTGAAGGTTGTTGGATACATTCTCATTGTCGGTAGCGCTTATCATAATATCTATCAAGGTTGTGTCCTTCGTCATTGAGGGCACTTCCCAGATGATACGCTCTCTGTATTCCTTTGTTCCAGGGTTGATGCTGACTATTTCATCCTTTCCGTGTTCAGGATCAAAAGCAGTCACTGAGATGTCTGTCAATGTGCTGTTGAGAGTTGTGACTGTGACATCTATGTAGACCTTGTCTCCGCAGTTGACAATGTAGGATGATGGCGTGCCAAAGATGGCTACAACAGTTGCATCATCCTCATTTGTACATCCGCTGGCAAGAAAAGCCATTAAACACAGCAGGATAGTCAGGATTCTTTTCATAACCACAGATTAAATGGTTTATTTCAGTGAGTATGCCTTAATTCTTGCAGTAGCAGTCACCTGTGAGCCAAGGAAAAGACGATGCTTCTCTTCGGTCTGGTTAACTACGATGAAATAATCTGCAGCAGGATATTCCTCGGCAAGTTTGAATGATGCTCTCTGAAGGTTTGGAAGAAGGTTGTCTGCCACGCCTGCGTTATTGTAGATCGGGAAGAGCTTGATTACATCATTGTTGTAGTCCTCACCGTTTACCTTGTCGATAGACACGAACGCTCCCATATACACTCTGTATTCAACAGAGATGGTGGTCTCACCAAGATACTCAAGGTTGTCCATGTGGAGGTTAAGCTGTGTCGAATTAGGTGCAAATGCTTTCTGTCTGGTGACGCTGCATGATGCAAGTCCCAGAGTAAGTGCGATAGCACAAATCAAATATCTTAACAATTTCATGACTGTCACTCCTTAATTATTTGAAATAGTATGACAATGTGAGTCTGATCTGGCTTCCGATTTCGCCTTTGCGAGCCTTCAGCTTGTCATAAACGTCGTTTCCATGAACGTGCTTGAAGTCGTTTGTAGGGGAGTATGTGATAGTAGTCTGATTGTTAGTTGTGTACTCGTTCTTGTACTTCAATCCAGTATCAAGGCGCGAAGAGAGACCGTACTCTACTCCAACTGCAAGCGGAAGGTCAGCGATGTAAGCCTGGAGACCGATGAATGCTCCGAGTCCAAGTACAAATGAACGCTTTGTTGTCTTGCTTGTGTAGTCTGTAGCTGTTGTTGAAGATGTGCTTGCGTCCCAACCGAGAGGAAGTTCTGCTCCGACATATACGTCAAGGATGTTCAGCTTAGAGAAATGGTATGCGAAACCAGGATAGAGCATAAGCGTGCTTTTTCCATACTTCTGGTCATCTCTTGTGATTGTGTTTTCGCCCTGGCGAATGTCTCCTGCGAGTTTCTCTTTTGTTCTTGCTGCCTCAAGGCCGATTCTCATCTCAAAATTATCGGACGACATATACTTGAAGTTGATGAGTGGGAGTGGTGTCACGCCATCGTTGAGATTGAGTGTTGCACCTGCGTAGATACCGCAATCTCCAGCCTCAGCTCTGTTACCAGTACGGATAGTCTTTGATGAAGAAACTCCTGTTGTCAACTGCGCGTTTGCAGTGAGTGCGCTTCCCAATGCAATAAGGAAAGCCACGAATAGAACTTTGGTTTTCATAAATTAGGTATTTAAATATTGGTTATTAAGAACTGCTAAGTTATACAAAATGCTTTTTTTTTCCAAGAAATCTGTTTCATGTCTTATTTGTTGTACGATAAATCAGCGCCATATAGCACATTCCTGATGTGATAATTTGCTCAAAATCTAGTTAAATTTAATCACATTCATATACCTAAAGGTATATCGGATAAATTTGTGACAGATGTATCTGAAATAACTCGGATTAAATTATTAACAACATAATCAAAACGCAATGAGAACTATTCCAAAATTATTCTGGGTGGGGCAGATTCTATTAATCGCCCTTCTGACAGGGTGCACAGGTTCGACATCTGACAAAAAGGGATTGGACTATGATCAGCTTGATGTCAATTTCAAGGCAGTCGTACAGGGAGAGGCTGTAACGACGGATGATGTGGTTGCCATTTTCGCTACCTGTTCCCGTGAGGAACAAACGGGTCTGAACATGAGTCAGAATGATCCTGCACACTTTGTTCCAGTATCTGATGGTACAACTGTCAATCTGGTACGCAAATCAGAACAAGACAACATTCTTTCTTATGCAGGAGATCATAATTTCAAGTTTAGTGCGTTTTTTCCTGTCTCTGCCTATGATGGGGATGTGAACTCACTTAATGCAGACGTTCCTTCTGTTGTAGAATATGACAAGACTGCTCGTGCGCTTCAGGTTGCAAAAGCGGCAAAGACCAGCGTGATAGCTCCTGTAGAACTCGTATTCCAGAGTGTTGCTGCAAATATGGTGATCAATGTTCCTGGAAACATTCTGAGCAATGACATTCTGCCTGTGCTGCAGTCTTTGGAAATTAAGCCATATGATCCGGCGGAGTTCTCAGGAATGTTGGCTTTTGATGCAACTTATGACCTTACAAATAATCAACTGAATATTGTGGAAGGTTCTGCAAAGACTTCTGTTAAAGTTGATTTCGGAGCTAATGGTTTGGCGCTCCAGACCGGATATACAGCCGTTTCTTTTGATGTCGCACCATTCACCGTCCCATTTGGAGGTTTTCTTGTAACTGTAACCGATGTAGATGGCAACAAGGTTGAATCGGAAGTTCTTGTCAACGATGGAGGAGCTTCCTATAAGGCAGGTGAGACAGTTGAATTCAATCTTACAAGACCAGGTGAGGATGGAATCATTGCTTGTAATTCTCCAGTTGAGTGGCCAGTCGGATATGAAAATGGCACTCCTCGCGCCTTGAAGGAAAATTATATCGATCTGTGGCCGACAAATACTGTCAATAACGGTCAAGCTGCCGAGTCCCATATCTGGAAGAATCTCTCTCAGCCTCAGGCAACAGCAACGTGGATCGTTTCATCTGACAATCCGACACCAAAGAATATCGGCTATGAGTTCAACCAGTTCCCTGATTATAATTATGCGTCACCATGTATCAAGGGAATCTGGACTGGAGATGGACTGGAGTTCTCGGTACCAGTAAAGAATATACCGGCCGGAACGAAGGTAACCCTTACCCTCCCTGCGTTTGGTCGTGGCGCTCCAGTCTTCTGGAATGTGGAATATCTCGATGGCACTCAGTGGAAGTGCAATAAGACACTCCAGAAGTCTCCAGACGAGCAGTTTGAAATGGAGTGTACATGGGTTATCCCTCACGGTAACGTTGAGAAGCAATGGAAGGGCCATATCATGTCACATACAATGACATTGGAGAATCAGATCAGAAGCGGCTTTATCAGAGTAAGATTCGTTTGTGCCTCTGGTGAATATACAACAGCTGCTGTCTCGACAGTCGGTAACAATACATGTTATCAGATTCCTAAGTGTGTATATGATGGAAATCATATGTTTGCTTTCATCAACATTGATGATATCTGCAAGTCAGTATCGATTTCTTGGGAATAACCACAGAGTAACAACTAAATCAACTAGAATATGGCTAGAATATATAAATATTTCGTTGTAACTGTTCTTCTGTTCGCATGCCAACTAGGTTATGCGCAGATGAAGACGGTAAAAGGAACAGTTCTGGATGAGGCAAATCTGCCTCTTCCAGGAACTTCAGTAATTGTTCAGGGAACTCAGAGAGGTGTCATTACTGATGAGAGTGGAGCCTATGAGATTGCGGCTACAGCTGATGAGATTCTTGAATTCGATTTTATGGGCTATACAGTTCAGAAGGTCAAGGTCGGTGAACAAACCAAAATAGATGTAAAACTTTTGCCTTCATCAGAAATGATGGAAGAGCTTGTTGTAGTTGGATATGGTGTTCAGAAGAAGGTGAATATCACAGGTTCGGTATCGACTGTGAATTATGACGAACTGTCGTTATCTCGTCCTGCTGTCACAAGTTCAGCTTTGCTTAGAGGAGCAAGTGCCGGTCTGTATGTGTATCAGAATTCCGGCCAGCCTGGTTCGGAGGGTGTGACAATGCGTGTCAGAGGAATCGGTACCTTGAATGATTCTTCTCCACTAGTTATTGTGGATGGATTTGAAGGCTCTCTTGATAACGTTAACCCGAATGATATTGAAACGATTTCAGTGCTCAAGGATGCAGCATCATGTGCAATCTATGGTAATAGGGGTGCAAATGGCGTTATTCTGGTGACTACTAAACTTGCTGATGAGGGTCGTTTCAATGTTGAATATAGTGGCATGGCATCTTATCAGGAACCAGAGCATTATATCGGTGTAATTTCTAATTATAAGGATTACATGATGATAATGAATGAGTCTGCTGCCAATGTTGATAAGACATTGCCTTTCTCTCAGAGTATGATCGACCTTTGGGCAGAAAAGGAAAAGGATCCATATGGATTGGCAGAGTCTGGATATCCAAACTATGTGGCATATCCAAATGTAGATTGGATGGACGCGATGTACAAGAAGTCAATTTATCAGAAGCATACTATTACTGCTACCGGAGCTACAAAGAAGATCCGTTTCAACATGTCGCTTTCATATCTGGATAATCCAGGTATCGTAGATAACAGCGGTCAGAAAAAGATATCGCTTCGAACTAATCTAAGTTCCAATATTACAGATTGGATGGAGGTTGGTGTCCGTCTGTTCGGTTACAGGGCAAATACCCAGCTTGGTGGTGTGACAGATGCATATTCATATATGTCACGTGCTGTGCCGGGAATTTATCCTTATTATGATGGAAAATTCGGATGGATGGAGAATGGAGAACAGAATACAGCATGCCGTAATAACCTGTACTTCATTAATCGTATTACTCGAGACCGTACTTCCCACTATATGAACTCAACGGCATTCATTAAGATTAATTTGCCGTTTGATATCAAGTACAATGCTTCATTCAACTATTCTTGGAACGAGTATAAAACTAAGACTCACAACAATCCGTTAAATGCATTCTCATTCAGTAAAGGTCAGAATGCATATACATATCAGGACCTTAGCGTAATCATGCTTACTGAAACTCATGAACGCACTGCCAGATGGACATTCCAGACAGATTTCTCATGGAATAAGACTTTTGGCAAGCATGAGGTTGGCGCTTTGGTAGGATTTGAGGCCTTTGAAAGCACGAATGAGTCACTTGACAGCAGGAAGAAAGGCTTTGAGAATGATATCCTCAAAGAGATGGACAATGTGGTTAACCTTGAATATATTAAGGGTACGACAACAGATTTTGCAACTGCATCAGTATTTGGTCGAGCTACATATGCATATGACGGAAGGTATATGGCAGAGGTGAACCTTCGTTACGATGGTTCCTCAAGGTTCTCCAAGAATACCAGATGGGGACTGTTCCCTTCTGTTTCAGCCGGATGGCGTATTTCAAAGGAGGGATTCATGCGGGACTCAGGTATAGATAACCTCAAACTCCGTGCGTCGTGGGGTAGACTTGGTAATCATGCAGTAAGCAACTATGAGTATATCTCGACATATTCATCAGGATATTTCTATCCTTTCGGAGGAACATTGGCTGCTGGTATAGTTTCTCAACTTTCGAACAGCTTGCTTGAGTGGGAAACTACTACAACAACAGACATAGGATTGGATTTTGCCGTTTTGAATGACAGACTTACACTTGAGGCTGATTATTATCACAAGTTGACAGATGGTATCTTATATGCTGCTCCGATTTATGGCACAATTGGAAATAAAGGAGCTCCGGTACAGAATCTCTGTGAGGTAATCAACGATGGCGTTGAGCTTACCTTAGGCTGGAAAGATTCTATTGGCGACTTTACCTATGGTGTGTCAGGAAACTTTACAAGGAACTGGAATGTTGTAAGTAAGTACAAGGGCTCCCTTAAGGCGGAATGGGTTACTGATGAGAATGGAATCAGGACTTATCAGACCAATATCGGAGATGTTACCACAAAAGTAGGTGAGCAGCGTCGAGTGATGGAAGGAAAGATGATTAACGAGTACTATCTTCTTAACTTGTATCGCGGATCTGGAGATTATTTCTTCCCAGATGGCTCAGTGAATCCTGCTGGTGGACCTAAGGATGGTATGATTCGCACAGAGGAAGATATGAAATGGGTGCAGGCTATGATCGAGTCCGGAAATACATTCATGCCGAACAAACAGGTCAAAAAGGATGGTATATGGTATGGAGACTATCTTTATGATGATATCAATGGTGATGGAATCTATGGAGATGAGAACGACTATACATTCCAGAATGTCAGCCTTACACCAAAGATTTTCTACGGCTTTAATATAAACCTGGGATATAAGGGTTTCGACCTGAGTGCACAGTTTACAGGTGCAGCTGGTGGAGCCGCATATTTTAGGGTTCCGGGATTCAATGCATATGCAACAGCTACCGACAGAACTCTTCCAAAGGAAATTGCCTACGATCACTATTTCTTTGATCCGGAGAATCCTGAAGACCCAAGAACAAATCTGACATCTAAGCATGGACGTTTGACTATGAACTGGGGTGCTGACCAGAACGGAAGTACATCGTACTCTCAGTTATGGCTCTATAAGACTGATTATTTAAAGATTCAAAATGTGACACTTGGCTATACATTGCCAGAAAAATGGACAAAGAAGATCAAGATGCAGAAATTGCGTGTATTCGTTTCAGGAGATAACCTCTACACATTTACTTCATATCCTGGTATGGATCCCGCTTTCTCAAGTTCAGAGACTTATTATGCTTCTCTAAGACAATATACTATCGGTCTTAATATTAAATTCTAAATAATTGATTGTCATGAAGAAAATATATTTACTACTCATTGCATTCATCGTACTGACAGCTTGTGAGGACTTCCTTGGTAGACGTCCTTACGACAAAGTCAGTTCAGAGACTGCATTCGAATCAGCCATATTGGCGGAGAATGCTGTCAATGGTGTGTATAGTAACTTGATATACGATTATGTGACTGTTGATGCGGCCAGAGTAAATTGGGATGCCTTCTCATCAGTTATGGATCCGACTAACAGTCTTTGTACATCCAAATATAACTATCTCACAGGAAAAATACTTACCAATAATTCACTTTTTCTGACTTATTGGAAGAGATATTATGAGGGAATAAATCGTGCGAATGATGTTATAAATAATATTCATAGAGTCCCGGATATGACAGATGAGCACAAGGCTAAGAGAATCGCTGAGTGTAAGTTTATACGAGCATATCATTACTATCGTTTGAATTGTCTGTGGAGAGGTGTTCCTATATATCTTGAGAATCTTGCACCTGCGGAGTATACAAAACCACGCTCTTCTGAGGAGGAAGTATGGCAATTGATTATAGATGACTGTACCGATGCAATTGAGTGCAAGTCTCTTCCTGGAAAGATCGATAAGGGAAGTTCTGACTATGGCCGTATTACTAAGGGAGCTGCTTATACGCTTCGAGGAAAAGTTTATATGTGGATGAAGGAGTACGCACTTGCAGAGGCTGATTTCAAGAAAGTCGGCGAGCTTGGATATGCGCTTTATACTGGAGGTTATGCAAATCTTTTCAAAGAGGCTAACGAGAGATGTGATGAAATGATTTTCTCTGCTCAGATGGTAGCCAAGAGCGGAAACGGAAACTGTTTCAGCTATATCTATGGAAGCTATTGCACAACTGGTTTCGGAAATAGTGAGCTCTTGTTGAACACTAATTTCGTGAATAGTTATGAGGAGAAGAATGGAAAGCCGTTTGATTGGAACAATTATATTCCAGGCTATAATGAAATGTCTCCAAAAGAAAGAAGTGTATACTTCCTTCGTAACAATATGTCCGATACTGAAATCTCCCAGATGTCAACATATGGTGCAAAGATGTCGGAATATGATGCAACCGGAAACGAAGCACGTATTAAAGCTGCTTATGCAAATAGAGATCCACGCCTTGCAGCTACTGCAATAACTCCATATGCAGAATATAAAGGTGGTGCATCTGGAGCAGAGGTGGTTTATACTATGCGTTATCCATATAGAAACTGGGAAGCTCCGCAGTTGGATCTCAGAGGCTCGCAGACAAACCAGATGCTTTATATGATACGTAAGTTTGTGGCAGTGGGACGTGAAAGTACGAATATCCAGTATAATCCTATAGATGCTCCGATTTTCCGTTATGCTGATGTGCTCTTGTCGCTTGCTGAGGCAATCAATGAGCAGGGCAGACATGCAGAAGCTATGCAGTATGTCAATCAGGTCAGATCTCGTGCTGGTGTCCAACTGCTTGGAACAAATGAGTATACTCAGGTCCTGAACAAGGAGCAGATGGCAGAAAGGATCCGCAATGAGAAGAAGTGGGAACTCGCTTGTGAGGAGCAGTTGTACTATGAGGAACTCCGTTGGGAGACATGGAAGAAGGCTAAATTCGCAGAAAACAATGGTCTCCAGCATGTTTGGGGAGATCCTGTATATACCTACTCATGGGGAGGAGATGAGTATTGGAGATGGCCGATACCTTCTTCTGAAAAAGAAATGAATAATAACCTCCAGCAGAATGACGGCTGGTTATAATAAAAGTTTATGAGAAATATGTTTATATCCATCTTGACATGTTCATTACTCTTTATTGCATCTTCATGTGATAAGGCAAATGGAGGAGACAGTACTGGTGGACAATCTTTAAAAGGAGAACAGAAAACATTGACTTTCACTCCTTTCATGGAATTGAATCAGTCAACTGATGCTATCAATTCTCATGAAGAAGACTATTCAAGATCTGCCTTGAAGATGATGTACAATACTCTTCAGGAGCATGGTTCTTCAGAGGGTTTCCAATATCCGAGGTATCCTCGCATTCGTCGCATGTCAGACGGAACATATATCCAGATGTGGCAGACACCTGCCACATCTGACTTGGGTACCAATAACGGTAAGGATATATATTATGCGTTAAGTACTGACTTGAAGACTTGGACCGCCCCTGCAAAGCTTTTTGCAAGCAGGTCGGTTAATACGACAAACGGCTCGGATACAAGACATTATTCAAATGGAAACGGTATTGTCTTGTCTAACGGAGATTTTCTTGCAGTGGCAGCATTCCGTGCACCTAAGACCTATAACTATTTAAACAGTAAATCTGATCAAGGTCTGGTTATCAGAAGATCAACAGATTGTGGAAAGACCTGGACTAATGAGCAGACTATCTATAACGGTCCTTGTTGGGAGGCTCATCTTTTGGAGCCGAACCCCGGAGAACTCCATTGCTATTTTGCTGAGAGCCGCCCATGGATAAGTGGAAGCCATTCCGGAACATCACTTGTTGTCTCTAATGATGGCGGTGCAACATGGTCTCCGTCTGTAGGAAATGAACCATATCGAGTTATGAGAAAGAAATGGTGGAGTGACCTCAATCAAACGTATTTCTATACAGACCAGATGGCAGTAGGCGTTATTCTTAACGGCACAAAGCAGATGGCATTTGCTACTGAATGTGTTGCGTCAAGGGACCTTTCAAACAAACAGACATATTTTATCTCTGTGGTTTATTCTCCGGAAGATGGTCAGTGGAAGTACCTCACTGGCGATGAAGAGGCAGAGTGTGAACGAATTGATAATTTCTTGTCTGGTGGAGGACCTTATCTTGTGCAGTTCCCTTCAGGAGAAACAGTCGTGTCGTATTCAAATTCGAAGGACAGCAAGATGCACTACACCATGGGTGATGCAAAGGCACGAAATTTCTCCGGCGATTATATCTCTCTGCCACATAAAGGAAGTTGGGGCGGAATGGAAGTGGACTCCCCTCATTCTGTGATATTCTGTAGAACTTCAACAGAAGCATCCGTAACTGGAAGTGACAGGTCAACTCTCATGTTAGCGCGATTTGCCCTGAATCACAGTATCAAGGCTACTGCTAGAACAGCAGAATTGGATTCTGACAATAAAGAGTGGCAGAAAACAGATGACGCACTTTTCTTAGGATCGGAGTCTCCTATTGAGGCAACTCTCCGTTGTTCACAGGATAGTGAGAACATTTATTTCCTTGTTGAGGTTCAGGATGATAACCTTTCTGATTCGGATAATGTAACCATAATGCTCTCTCCAGAATTGGAGAACGGAAGACTTGCATCTAAGGCAAGAAGAATCAAAGTAGGATGCAATGGTCTCAAGAATACTGACCAGTATTCTGGTGGATGGCGTTCTATGGAGTTTGGCGTTACTGCCAAGGCTGCATATGATGGTACAATCGGCAATAATTCAGATAAAGATAATGGATACCTGGTTGAGGTGAAGGTGCCAAGATCTGCAGTTGAGATAACTGGTGGCAGACTTTTGATGAATTTTGCTCTTTTTGACTCCGCTGGAGCTTTTGAGGATGCTGTATCAGGCACAGCGGCTACTGATACTAAAAAATGGATAGCAATCAATAATCTATAAAACTATAAATTTTAAAATCATGAAATATGTAATTAAAAATTCTTGCGCTGTCTATGAAAGTCCGGCAGCGGAGATTATGAAATTTCAGAATGAAGGCATTTTATGTGCATCATCAACAGAACTTCAGGACCTTCAGAAAGACAATTTTGACTTTAATTGGGAAAATTAATAAATGCAGATATGAAAAGGATTTACGTATGCTTGTTAGCTGCTATGGCAGCTGTAGGATGTCTTAAGGATGAGCCCACTCAGACTCCTGAAACAAATGAAGGCGTGAATGTACTCGAAGTTACATCTCCTTCAAGCCTTACAAAAACTACTCTTGTAGATAATGGAGACTACTACTCTGTAAATTGGACTGCAAATGATGTCATTTCTGTAAATGGACAGGAATCATCAGGACTTACAGTAGATACAGAGAATGCAAAGAAGGCAGTATTCACTTTTGCGAATGAGGTGTCTGCACCGTATTGTTCGGTTTATCCCGCTTCTGCTTATGTGGCAGAGTCTCTTGCTGAGGGAACAGCGACAGTAGTTATTCCTGCAGAACAGACATATGCTGATGGGGATTTTGATCCAGCAGCTGCTATTATGATAGGATACGGCGAGACAGCAGGAAAGCTTGCTTTCGAGCATGCTGTTGCATATATGCAGATCAAGGTTACGACTGCTGATGGTGCTGCTGTAAAGAGTGTAAGCATCAAAGGCAACGCTAAAGAGGCAATGAGCGGAGAGTTTACTGCAAATTTTGCAGATGCTACGCTTGTGAACGATACAAATGATGAGAGTTCGGTATCTGTAGTTTGCGAGACTGGTTTCGCTTCTGGTAAGGAAGTGATTATCGCAATCCCTGCAAGAAATTATGCTTCTGGAGTATCTGTTACTCTTACAGATGTAAACGGTCATAGCAAACTTCTCAAGTCGACTGTAGCTTTCAAAGCTGAAAAGGGTGTTGTTTATTCAACTGAGATGGAACTCAAGCCAAAGGGCATCTACGGCATCAACGACTATATCGCTTTTGCAGATGCTGTCAACAGTGAGAATGGAGATTATTCGGCTTTTGTAGGTGAAGACGGCGAAGTGAACCTCATGGCTGATATCACTCTAGAGTCAGGTAATTTCAAGTATATGACCAAGCAGTTCAATGGCATATTCGACGGAAACAGTCACACGTTGACCAGTCCTTCAAGAACAACTCCTCTTTTTGCTGAAATCGGAAAAGATGGCGTTGTGAAGAACCTTAATACGGCAGGAGCTTTCACAAGTTTTGCTAATACGTCATATTGTGGAGCATCATCTTTTGCTAAGATTAATTATGGTCTTATCGATAAGTGTACTAATAGCGTCAATACGGAATATACATTTACTGCATCTGATCAGACCGGTCTGGCAGTAGGTTGTTTTGTCGGAGCCAATGCAGGAGAGATCAGGGATTGTGAGAATTCGGGAAATACCCTGATTACTGCAAAGCTTCATGCCAACGGATGCAATATCATCGCAGGTGGTTTTGCTGCGGTAGGTCATAACATCTCTGAAGGAAGTATCGGTAACAAGGCTGTTGGAACAGCAGTTCCGTCTTCTCCACTTCCTGGTAAGTTTACCAGGTGTACCAATGGCGGAGAACTTAAGGTAACGGTTACTGCTGGTAAGGCTTATGTCTCTACAGTAGGAGGTATATGTGGCCTTGTGTCTCAGGATGGAGTCGTATTTGATGAGTGTACGAATACAGGTAGTATATCTAGAATTTCAAATGGTGAACCCGTAGATGGATATGGATCTGCAAGTTTAGGAGGAATTTTGGGAAGGAGTGCAAGAACCTTTTCTGCAACTTCTAATTGGGATTGCCTTCTCAATACAGTAGGATATAATACGCAGCTTATTAAGTGTACAAATACTGGTGATCTTGTTCATAATGTTAGATATACTCGACAGGTCGAAATAGGATCAGGTGGTGCCGATAGTAATGTTAACAGGCAGGTTGCAGCAGGAGGCATTGTTGGAATTATAATAGGCACAGACGCTTCCAAGGCAGAAGTTAAATCATGCTCTAATTCAGGAAAGGTTTATGGCGGTTGGTCTGGACAGAGCCCTGTCATAGCAGGAATCGCTGGATATGCAAAATATACACTATGTGATGCAAATGTGATGACAGGCCTGCTAGCGAATTATTCACCAACAGTCCATGTTCGTTTTGCCGGCGGTATTGTAGGTCTTGCATACGATGGTGTAGAGATTAAGAACGGTTCTTCCAAGGCTTCATACAACTGCGTGTCATCCGGAACAACAAACGAACTCTGCGTTGGCCTGTGTGTGGCATGTTCAATTGGTAATGTTACAATAAAAGATGTAAATATAGGTGTTGGTGAGACAGCAAATATCACAAGCAAGGGCGTAGCCACCACAATCACCAAGGATAATTACAAGGTCTATAATGAACTTGTATCTACATCTACAACTGGTGACAACACCAACTACGCAACTACTGTAACCAACGTAACTTGGGTAGACTAAACTAACTGATAATGAAGAAAATATTACTTACGATATCATCACTTTTCCTTATGCTTGGCGCCGCTTCCGCTCAGGAAGCCGGCGTTAAGGCATGGGAAGGAACGATCGAAATGCCGACTTATATCGGCTCGGCGCCTGAAACTGCGCCGATCTTCGAGCGTGACTGGTCTTACCAGCGTGCCCGTCGAAGCGTATATCCATATGTTCTTGATGACAATATGTATGTGGTTAACGAGAATATGGAGCGTCAGAAGGAAAATCGAACATACAAGGCTCTTTTCCTTGAGAACGAGTATGTACAGCTTTGTATCCTTCCTGAAATTGGAGGTCGTCTTTTCTATGCAGTAGATAAGACAAACGGATATGATATTTTCTATCATAACGAGGTTGTGAAGCCTGCAAACGTCGGTATGCTCGGTTCATGGATCTCAGGCGGTGTGGAGTGGAACGTGTTCCACCACCATAGAAACACCACAAACATGCCTGTTGACTGCAAGATCGTGGAGAACGAGGACGGCAGCAAGACTATCTGGGTCGGTGAAGTTGAGTTCCGCCACAGAATGCAGTGGGCTATCGGAGTAACTCTCCGCCCTGGCAAGTCTTATATGGAGATCAACGGCCGTCTCATCAACTCTACAGCTGATGACAACTCACTCCTTTACTGGTCTAACGTGGCTACCAAGGTGGATGAGAACTACCAGATCATCTTCCCGCAGAGTGTTGATTTCGTGACATTCCACTGCAAGAACTGGTTTGCACATTGGCCTATCACCCATGAGACATTCAACGACATGCAGTTCTACAACGATGATGTTGATGTGTCATGGTGGAAGAACCACTATATGTCCAACTCTATGTTCGTCCATGACCTCAAGGAAGATTTCGTTGCAGGTTATGACCACGGACAGGATGCCGGCACAATGCTGACAGCCAACCACCATATCAACAAGGGTGGAAAGTTCTGGTTGTGGGGCCCTAACTCGATGTGGGACACAAAGATCCTTACAGATGACTCAGGTCACTATATCGAGCTGATGATGGGTGCATACTCGGACAACCAGCCTGACTACAACTGGAACAAGCCATACGAAGTGAAGAAGTTCACCCAGTACTATTATGGTATCCGCAACATCAAGGGCGTGAAGGCCGGCAACACTCTGGCTGCCATGAACTTCGAGCCTCAGGGCAAGGGTAAGTATCTCCTCGGAGTGAACACTACAGAGGCCAAGGAAGGAATGAAGGTGGAGCTTGTAAGAGACGGCAAGAAGATATATGAAAATATTCTTGCAATTGCTCCTGACAAGCCTTTCGTGGAGACAGTGAAACTTGATGAGTCTTGGAATCCTTATGAGATTACCATGAACCTCTATGAGGCAGACGGAAAGCCTGTGCTCAGCTACACTCCTCGCAAGGACACCAGCTATGACAAGCAGCTTCCTCAGATCGTGGACCGCCCGAAGCGTCCTCATGAGATAGAGAACAACGAGGAATGCTACTTTGTGGGTCTTCGTAACCTCCAGTTCCACAATCCTTTCGTGAATCCTGCAGATTACTTCCTTGAAGTTCTTCGCAGGGATCCGGGTGACACTCGTTCGAATACACAGATGGGCGTGATCCTCCGCAAGAACGGCGAATTCGAGAAGGCAGCAAACCATCTTCGTCGCGCAATCCGTCGTCAGACTCATGACTACACACGTCCTGCTGACTGCGAGGCGATGTATAATCTTGGTCTGATCCTGAAGACCCAGGGCAAATATGCCGAGGCGATGGACACTCTTTACAGAGCTACATGGAACTTTGCATATAACTCACCAGCCAATTATCAGCTTGCCCAGATGTATTCACAGGTGAAGGACTATCAGAATGCCCTCATCCGTCTTGACGAGGCCATCCAGAACAACGGCAACAACTGGAATGCCGTGAATCTCAAGGCTTCTATCCTTCGCGTAGAGGGTCGCAACGATGAGGCAAAGGCACTTCTGGAAGGCATTCTTGCTGTTGATCCACTCAACATCTATACTACATACGAACTTGACAAGCTCAACGGCACTTCGGAATATGTAACCCTCATGGGCGGTGAGATAGAGGACTATCTTGAGCTTGCAATTCTTTATCTGCACAACGGCTTCAAGGACGAGGCTGTGAAGATCCTCAAGGAAGCAGATGTTATCAAGGCATATCCGACGGTAAAGATGTGGCTCGGTTATCTCACTGCAGACAAGGCAATGTATGAGGCTGCTCTCGCAATGCCTGTTGACTACTGCAATCCTTTCCGTCTTGAAACCATTCCTGTGCTTGAAAAGGCGAAGGAACTCTTCCCAGAAAGCGACAAGCCATATTATTATCTCGGCTGTCTGCTTTACAACAAGCAGCAGGATGCAGCGGCGGCACAGTGGAAGAGCTGTGTTGAACTCAATCCGCAGATGGATCTTGCGTGGAGAAACCTCGGATGGTACAACTGGCTATACACCAAGAACTATGATGAGGCTGCCAAGTGTTATGCTAAGGCTGTGGCTATCGCTCCGGACAAGGCTCTTTATCTTGAGGAGCAGGAGCATGTTCTAGAGGCAAAGGGTGAGGCTGTGGAGAAGAGATATGAAATCCTGAAGTCACATCACAAGACTGCAGTCAAGAGATATTATCCTCTTGCTCAGGAGGTTGTGACAGGAACATTTGTAGGAGAATATGATTATGTCCTTGATCTCCTTGAGAACTGCTATTTCCCAACACGCGAGGGCGTGGCATCATTCCATGAGGTTTATGTGGATGCACTGCTCTGTGCCGGATATCAGAAGGCGGCAGCAGGTGACTGCAAAGGTGCGATCGAACTTTACAACAAGTCGTTCGAGTATCCTATGAACCATCAGGTCTTCCTCGTTGACGAGAGAAGTCCACGTGATGCTCAGGCATACTATTTCATAGGTGAAGCTTATGAGAAGATGGGACAGAAGTCAAAGGCAAAGACTTATTACAAGAAGGCTACAGAAGTGGATACAAAACTCTCTTTCTGCCGCTATTGGAAAGGTCTTGCTCTTGAGAAGCTCGGCAGAAAGGCAGAAGCGAAGGCAATCTATGAGGCCCTTCTTTCAGAAGGCAAGGCTGCCATTGTGGAAGACATCGTCAGCTTCTATGGTGCAGAAGGAACCTCAAGCCTCACTGTTGAGGGAATCAACACCATGGCCTACCGCATGATGGGTCTTGGCTATCTCGGTCTTGGCGATAAGGCTCAGGCACAAAAGTGCTTCCAGACATCCCTTGACCTCAAGAACGACAACCTCTGGTCCAAGTTCTTGCTTTCGACACTTTAATTTCATTGAATGAGAAAAGTAACTATCATAATGCTGCTTGCTTTGTGTCTGTCTGCTTTTGCAGCTCAGGCACAAAGCGAGTATCCATTCATACATATAAACAGTTCCAACAGTGGGTTGTCATATGATGACTGCCGTGTGATATTTCAAGACTCGCGTGGTTTCATGTGGTTCGGCACCTATAAGGGACTGAATAGATATGATGGCAAAAGATTTACCGTCTATGACAGGGATGACCTGTGTGGGATTTCTGATTTTATCCATACGATAGAGGAGGATAATGCAGGTGACCTGTGGATCGGTACTGATAGCGGTCTTCTTTTTTATGATTATGAAGAGGATATCTTTCACGTGTTTGACAAGGTCAGTGACAAGGGTACTGCCATCCACAATAAGGTGAACCATATCCAGAAGGATTCCAGAGGTGTTATCTGGGTGGCAGTAAACGGGCAGGGACTTTTCTCATACAATCCTGTTAATAGAGAGTTCTGCAACTTTTTTGTGCAGGATGGCAGAATGACACTGCCAACAAATATCAGAACATTCGAACCGGACCATCATGGCGGACTTTGGATTTCTCTATACTACGGTGGAATGTATCATATCGATTCGTCCATGACTGAACTTGTTCCGGTTTCTGACTATGGCGATGTCAAACTGTCCACAGATAATGTTGAGGGAATCGTTCTCAGTCCGGTCGAAAATGATGTGATTTACTTCTCGTCAGTCAATAACGGCTTGTGCCGTATGAATATAAGGAACGGACATATTGACCGTTTGATAACTATACCTGAAAAGTCGCTTCCCAACGGATTGTTCTGCCATAGGGACAGGACATTGTGGATGTCCACTACAAACGGACTGTATAGGTATGATCTGTCTTCCGGTACATATACACGGATCAACTCCGATATTAATGACCGTTTTTCAATATCTCACGATTATGTCTTTTCTGTATATCTGGATAAGGACGACGGATTGTGGGTTTCTACTAAATATAATGGAATAAACTATTGCAGTCCCGCTCAGAAAAGGTTCAGAAAGCATTATATGATGAGCGGCCAACCGTTGAAGGATTATATAGTCAGCGGATTTGTGGATGACGGAAGAGGCAACCTTCTGATTACAACAGAGAAAGGGGGATTGCTTCAGTATAGCCTGGAAAAAGATCAATTGTCACCTGTCGGTCCGGCAACTCTCAAGGGAATTGATCTGATTGCCCCTTGCAGGGACGGCAGGTTTATCTGGTTCGGCAGCATGAGGGGTCTGTATCGTTACGATCTGGATTCTCGTTCCCTGAAGTTCTATGACTCTCTTTCAAAGAAGGCCGATCTTCATGATGACAGAGTCGGAATGATTTATCTTACGGATAACGGCACCCTTTACATTGGTACGACTCTCGGGTTGTCGTATTATGATAGGGAAAAAGATTGTTTTGAATCTTTGCCTCTCTTTGATGGAGTCAATGTTACCTGTATGTCTGAGGATAGCTTCGGCAGACTTTGGCTCAGTTCTTACGCTGATGGGTTGTTTCAGTATGATCCGCATCAGGATAAGATTGTAAAGCAGTTCTCGGCTCAGGATAAAACCTGCGGCCTGCCGGTCGATAAGATATCCTCGATTTTTATTGATAGCAAGGATCGTGTATGGGCGATTGGCCTGACATACGGATTTTCAGTTTATGACAGAAGTCTCGGAAAATTTGTGACATATGACAGCAGCAAGTGTCTGGGAATGTCTACGGATGTATATTTTTATGCACTGGAGGATGATTCAGGGCATATATGGATCTCGTCTGACCGAGGCTTGCTGGAAGTTGATCCAAGGACGATGGATATGACTGGATTTACCACCAGAGATGGCCTGCTTGACGATGTCATGAAACGTGGAACAATCAAGACTGATAACGGCAACCTTTATTTCGCTTCTCAGAACGGTTTTGTCGTCTTCAATCCGTCGGAATTCACGCATGACAGTAATTATAAAGTGGCAATTTCCGGGTTTACCATTGCTGATAAGCCGGTAAAGCCTTCTGATTCAGATTCTCCATTGTATGGAAATGTGGATCTCATGGATAAAATCTCACTGAAGGCAGGTCAGAATTCTTTCGGATTTACTTTTTCCCTTATGAACGGCAGGGATTCAAAGGTGCGTCTCCAGTGCATGTTGGAAGGATATCAAAAGAAATGGCTGGATATTTCTTCTGAACATGAGATATATTTCTATAATGTACCGGCCGGTAAATACAGACTTGTTGTCAGATGCTCATCAGATGGCAATGAGTGGCACAAGGGACATGCCGATGTTGATATCGTTATTGCGGAAAAGTTCTGGAAGAGCAATATGGCCATAGCAATATATCTGCTTCTAGGTTTTGTTGTGATTGCGCTGGTCGCAAGATGGATACATGTGCAGTCAAAGAAAAAGATGCAGAAACAGGAAGAAGCCAGCAGAATAGCACGGGAAAAGGCTTTCCTACGAGAGAAGATGGAATTCTTCTCGGAGGTCATTCACGAGATCAAGACACCTTTGACTTTGATGACTACACCTCTGAGAACCATAATGGAGTCAAAACTGATTACTGATGACAGATTGCGGGATAATCTTGAGGTAATCAACAATAGCACGAATTATATGGGCAGTCTGGTGAAGGAACTGCTTGATTATATGAGTGTCGAAGAACATGGTTATGTGCTGGATATAAGGAATATTGACATCGTAGCCAATCTGAAGAAGACATGTGGCAGTTTTGCTGAAATCGCGAAGGAACGTGGACTTTCTATTAAAGTGGATAGTAAAAGCGATTCCATAGTTGTCGGAGCTGATAGAAAGGCCCTCGTGAAGGTATTCAATAATCTTATCCATAATGCTGTGAAATATGCGGGGTCATGGATTCGGATAAGTATCAATGAGTATGATGATCATGTAGTCATATGCTTTGCCAATGATGGCCCTCAGATCCCAGTAGATAGAAGAGCAGATATCTTTAAGCCTTTCGTAAAGTTTACGGCAGAACACCATTATGCTGCCCAAAGTTTTGGTATCGGACTTTCGATGGCCAGAAAACTGATTGAAACACATGACGGAACACTGATTCTGACTGATAATGAGGAATATACGGAATTTGTTGTTACCCTTCCTGTGAATTTGAAGGAATCCGATCAGGATTCATCAGCAAGACAGCCGGAAACTAATCCTAAACTTCCGTACATCCTGCTTGTGGAGGATAGTCTGGAATTGGCAGGTTATCTGAGGAAAGAACTTTATGATGAATATAATGTCATTCATGCCTCGTCAGCAGAGAAGAGTCTCAAGCTGCTCGGAGAGAGGACGGTTGACCTGATACTGACAGATGTGGGACTCCCTGGAATGTCAGGAGTCGATTTCTGTGCAGAATTACATGAGAATAAGATGCTCAGCCATATTCCTGTAATCGTTCTGTCTGCCATGTCATCTGTAGATATTAAGGTAAGATGCGTGGAGAATGGGGCTGCAATGTATATTGAGAAACCTTTTTCAATGAATTATCTCAAAGCTTGCATCGATAGCGTGATGAAGACGGGAAAGAGATCTGATGATGTGATACTTGATGCGGCTGCTGCCCTCAAGACTCTGCGTAGGATGAATATCGCTGATAGAGATACCGAGTTTGCAGAGAAACTGGATGAGGTCATACTCAAGAATATCAGTGATGACACATTTGGCAGCAGACAGCTGGGGGAGGCCATGTTCATGAGCAGAAGTACATTTGCGCGAAAGATCAAGGATATGTATGGTGTCACTCCTAATGAGTATCTCAAGAATAAACGTCTGTCTGTGGCTGCACAGATGCTGAAGCAGAAGAACGTGAGAATAAATGAAGTTTCCCAGGCAGTAGGATTCAGGTCTGCTTCGTATTTCTCCAGGTGCTTCAAGGATGTTTACGGCATGTTGCCGGCTGAATATGTCAATGAAATGAACAAATAAATACATGATGAAAGGTTTAAAGATTTTAATTACGCTTGTTCTGTTGGTGCCCATGCTGGCAGATGCTGCTCCAAGGAAGGAACGCTGGTCGGAAGAAAAGGCAAACGAATGGTATTATTCTCAGGATTGGGCAGTGGGATGTGATTATGTGGTGTCGAACGCCATAAACCAGATAGAGATGTGGCAGGAGTCCACTTTCAGTCCGGAACTGATCGACAGGGAACTGGCTGTTGCTCAAGGTCTGGGTTTCAATACAATACGTCTGTTTCTTCATGACCTTGTATATGAGGCCGATCCGAAAGGATTCAAGCAGCGTATAGCCAAGGTGTTGGATATATGTGAGAGCCATGGAATCAAGGTAGTGATGACATTCTTTACCAACGGTGGAAAATTCGATGGCGTAGCTTTAGGCGAACAGCCTGGTCCGACTCCCGGCATTCATAATCCGGAGTGGAGACAGACGCCAGGTGCCAAGGCTGTGAATAATCCTGCAGAGTGGCCGCGTCTGGAGAAATATGTAAAGGATATTCTCAAAACTTTTAGGAAAGACAAGAGGATTTATTGTTGGTGTCTTTACAATGAACCTGAAAATGACAACCGTGGTGCCAATTCGCTTCCGCTTATGCGCGAAACATTCAAGTGGGCATGGGAAGTGAATCCGGATCAGCCTCTGACTGCTCCTTATGCAAGCTTGATGGCGAACGATGATAGGTCCAATCTGGCGATATGGGGATTCCTTTCAGAAAACTGCGACATCATGTCGTTCCATTGCTACAATCCTGTTAATGTCTTGATGGATAAGTATATAACTCCTCTCAAGAAGATGAACAGACCAATCATCTGCACAGAATGCGTAGGTCGTCCGGCAAATACTCTGTTCGATATGTATGCTATATGCAGAAAAGAGAATATCGGAGTGTTGAGTTTTGGTCTGTTTGACAGCAAGATGCAGTGCAAGTTCCACTGGGACAGCAAGGAGGGTGCAAAGGAACCTAAGATATGGTTTCATGATATCTTCCATGCAGATGGTACGCCTTACGATCAGAAGGAGATTGACTTCATCAAGCAGATAACTTCTGACAAGAAGATGGATCCTCTGGCCATACCTCAGACAGTGATGTTGCAGAAGATCACGATGAAGGGAACCAATCTCACTACATGCATGAAAGTAGTTGAGGCAGGAGATACACTCAGACTTTCTATCCCTGTATCTTATCTGAAGGATGCAAGAAGGATTACAGTAAGTCCGGATTTCGGAAAGGCGAAATTAGGAGAAGAGGGATATTATGCATTTCCTGATGGAACGACTTATACATTCAAGTATAGGGATGAGAAGACTTTCACGCTTCAGGATATGCCATGTGCCAGCCTTGGCGTCAAGACTCCGAGACAGATGTATATGTCTCATGTCAAGGGCATGAAACAGACAGTCTGGATTCAGGCATATAGAGGTGCACAGGAATACCAGACCAAATATATTTTCCGAATTGGTGAAGCAGGTGTAAAGCCTGAGGAAGATATCATTATTGATTTTATTCCTGTCAAGGAAGAAAAAGAACTGAAATAAATAACACTGAAAGAAAGATAAATGATGAAAAAACTGATTCTTTTCTGTTTGCAACTGGCTTCCGTCTCAGCCTTTGCAGCCCAGCAGCAGTTTCCGGAATGGCAGGATGCCAATGTCGTAGAAATCAACAGATATCCGATGACTGCAACTTTTGAGACTGGCGGAAACAGGTTGAGTCTTAATGGTGTGTGGGATTTCAAGTGGTATGAGCTCATCGCTGACCGTTCTCTAGACTTTTACAAGACTGATTATGATGCTTCAGAGTGGGATGCCATGCCTGTTCCAGGAATGTGGGAACTTAATGGCTTCGGTGAACCATTGTACCTGAACACTGGTTATGCATGGAGAACTTGGTTTACAAACAATCCTCCTTTTGCTCCGATTGAAAGAAATCATGCGGGCCAGTATCGCAGGACATTCAATCTTGATGAGTCCTGGAACGGCAAGGATGTGTTCCTTCATATCGGCTCTGCGACCTCTAATGTCAAGGTCTGGGTCAATGGCAAGTTTGTCGGCTATAGTGAGGACAGCAAGCTTGAAGCCCGTTTTGACATCACTAAGTATGTTAAGCAGGGTGAGAACCTTGTAGCTTTGG
This sequence comes from Bacteroidales bacterium, assembly GCA_017559545.1. Taxonomy (GTDB): domain Bacteria; phylum Bacteroidota; class Bacteroidia; order Bacteroidales; family UBA932; genus Cryptobacteroides. Next base: position 3,824 of record JAFYRK010000058.1, on the reverse strand, counting down.
AGATCTTCCGCTGGTGTGACGGTACTTACCTCGAGGATCAGGATTTCTTCCGTTTTACAGGACTTGCGAGAGATACTTATGTGTTTGCAAGAGAGAAGAAGAGAATAGAGGATATAAATGTTGTAGGCTCTGCTGCCGGTGTTGCAGATGTTTGCGTTGAGTTGACAAAGGGTGTTACCAAGGTTGACCTTAAGATTGTGGATCCTTGCGGAGTGGAAGTTGCCTCTGCCTCAGTACCAGTAAAGTCAAATGTTCTTTCAGAGCGTGGACTTCCATTGGTAAAGACCACTCTGAATGTGGCTGATGTACAGTTGTGGAGTGCCGAGACTCCAGTTCTGTATACCTTGAATGTAGCTTCATACGATAAGAAAGGAAAGACAGAAGAAACATCGATCCGTATCGGATTCAGGGATGTAAAGATCGTCGGCAATCAGCTCCATGTCAACGGAAAGCCGATATTCATCAAGGGTGCGAACAGACATGAAATGAATGCATATAAGGGATACATTGTTTCAAAAGAGGATATGATTCAGGATATCCTTATTATGAAACAGTTGAATATCAATGCTGTACGTACATGTCACTATCCTAACGACCCTTTATGGTATTCTCTCTGTGATGAATATGGACTATATGTGGTTGATGAAGCCAATATCGAGTCTCATGGTATGGGTTATAAGGAATTGACTCTTGCAAAGAGCGAGGAATATGAATTCGCTCATCTTGACAGGACAAGAAGAATGATCAAGAGAGATTTCAACCATCCTTCAATCATTATCTGGAGCTTGGGTAACGAAGCCGGCGACGGACCGAACTTTGTGAAGACATCTGCACTCATCAAGTCTATGGATCAGTCGCGTCCGGTGCAGTATGAACAGGCAAGAGTGAAGGATCATACAGATATCTTCTGTCCTATGTATTATAACTTCCAGCAGTGCGAGAAGTATCTGACAAACAATCCTAAGAAGCCTTTGATTCAGTGCGAATATGCTCATGCGATGGGTAATTCCCTCGGTGGTCTCAAGGAATATTGGGAAATGGTGAGAAAGTATCCTGCATATCAGGGTGGCTTTATCTGGGACTTTGTCGATCAGGCTCAATGGTGGCCGGCTGATGTGGAGAAGACAGGCTCAGACCATGTCTTCATCTTCGGTGGAGAGTTCAATGATGTGGATCCTTCAGATAACTCATTCTGCTGCAACGGTATAATCGCAACAGACAGGACACTTCATCCTCATGCTTATGAGGTTGCATATCAGTACCGTTCTATCCACACAACTGCTGCAGATCAGATCTTGAATGGTCAGGTGAATGTGTATAACGAGAACTTCTTCATCGACCTTTCACGTTACATGATGGAGTGGGACATTGAGGTTAACGGCAAGAAGGTGATCAGAGGTGTAGTCTCAGATCTCGACGTCAACCCATTGACAACAGAAACTATTTCGCTTGGATATGATGAGGCAGCTGTATTGAAGGCAGCAAAGGTCAGGTCTTTGGCAGATGCAGACGTGTATCTGAATGTAAGATATGTGCTCAAGAATGCAGACGGTATCCTTGAGGCAGGATCTCAGGTTGCATATGACCAGATCGCTCTCAACGAGGCTGCAATGCCAGCCTTCGATGCAAAATCAGGAAAGCCATCACTGGCTAAGAATGACAACGGCTATGTCTTTACAGGAATTACATCTTGGGACGGAGCAGGTGCTGAGCGTGAGTTGCCATGGGCTGCTGTGTTCAATCCTCAGACCGGAGCCTTGACAAGCTACACTATAGGCAATAGTGAAATGGTTGCAGAGCCTCTTCTCCCATGCTTTGGTAGGGCAGTCAATGAGAATGACATAGGAGCTAAGTTCCATAAAAAACTTGCTGCATGGTTCTATCCTGAACTCAAGGTCGCTGCTTTCGATGTGAAGGAGAGCGAGAACTGCTATAGCATTACAGTTGTGTATGAGCCTTTGAAGCTTTCGACTGTAAACGGTAAGAGCAGTCCGCTGGAATGTGTCGCAAATCTTTCTATGACTTATAATGTATATTCTGACGGAACCATTGAAGGAGTTGAAGCAATGACTGATGGCGGCAACCTGGCACAGGCTGGAACTCTTCCACGTTTCGGAATGGAGTTCGCTATGCCAGGTGAGCATTCAGTGTTCGAGTTCTTTGGAAAGGGACCTTTTGAGAACTATTGCGATAGAAATAGTGCAGCCCTTGTAGGACATTATGTTCAGAGAGTTGAGGATCAGTATCACTGGGGATATGTCCGTCCGCAGGAATCCGGCACAAAGACAGAACTCAAATGGGTGAAGGTTACAGACGACAATGGCAAGGGTCTGATGATAACCTCTGATGTGAAATTCTCTGCTTCGGCGCTTCCTCTTAGCCGTCGTCAGCTCGACCTTTCATTGACAGGAGCTGAAAGAAAGGAGAATGGAGACGTACGTCACTCGCTTGACCTCAGGAAACTCGCGTGCGAGGGTCAGCGAGCTCTCGGCAAGACTTATGTGAACTTCGATCTTAAGCAGATGGGAGTCGCATGCGTGAATTCATGGGGCGCGTGGCCTCGTGAGGAGCATCTTGTCAAAGGCGATGCATTTACATTCAGATTTGTCATATCACCTGTAAACAATTAACGGAATGAAAAGAATAGTTAGCATTGTAGTAACCTTGATTCTTGGACTTGTGGGACTAAGCGCACAGGCTCAGAATGTTGAGGTGAGGTTTCTGAAGGGCAAGCCTTTCGGTAAGGCGGACCTGCCTTCTGCAGAGAACGTGATTACCAAGAAATATCGCCTGAAAAAGACGGCTGACGGCCTTAGACTTACTATTCCGAAGGAGGATATCTCAGCAGATATTTGGGCTGTAGAGGTGGTTCCTACCTTTATGACAGCTGTCAAGGGTGATGAGGGTTATTGGATGAACGGCCGTGGAGTTTATGGCCAGTATGACAAGGAAGAGGGCTCTTTCTATAAGCAGAGAAGTGTCACCCCAATATATGCAATGAAGAAGGGTGATGTGATATGGTATGGTCATGTCAAGAAGTGGCGTTTTGACTATAACTATATTGTCCGAGCTGTGGCTGGCAAATATGAGTCTGTACTCCGTTTCCGTGCAGACAGGGTGCGTGCTTACTTTGATCTGTATGATGACATCGTTGTGGATTACAACAGCATCAAGGGAGAAGAAGCCGATTATAATGGCGTGGCTAAGGCTTATCGTGAGTACCAGATGGCCAATAACGGCGTGCGTACCATCAAGGATAGGTCTAAGGATTTCCCTCAGCTTGATTACCTTGCTGAGTCATTCACAATCCGTATCCAGACCCATGCTTCGAAGCATATCGCAACCGAGATTCCTAAGGAGCAGGCAGACTTCACTCCTGAGACAGAGTATCCTTTGGAGGTGCATATGCCTTTCGGCGTTGCTGAGGAGTTCATGCAGGCCATCAAGGATGCAGGCGTGGACAAGGCTACATTTGTTTCTGCTGGCTGGAACTATGGCGGATACGACGGACGTACACCGCAGCATTTCCCAGTGGAACCATCAATTGGAGGAGAAGAGGGCTTGCGCAGAATGATAGAGAAAGCAAAGAAGCTGGACTACCAGATCACTCTCCATGCGACAAATACTGACGGTTATACCGTGTCTCCGATGTGGGATCCGGCATGGGCTGGCAAACTGAAAAATGGAAAATATGACCGTGGAATGGTGTGGGCAGGCGGTTGGAACATCAATGTCTGCCAGGTTGCATCATGGAATGGATGGGTACAGGAGGAAATGGTAAAGATGGCAGATCTTGGAACTGTTGGCCCACATTATATTGATGT
>JAFYRK010000016.1 GCA_017559545.1 Bacteroidales bacterium | reverse complement strand
TTTAAGTTTCTAAGGTCTCTCTTACTGAGAGATACTATGAAAAATGGTGATCCTTCTTCCTGACAAGTCTTCCTCAAGGACTGCGGATCGGTCGGAGGATCCGGCAGAGTCCACGGCATCTTCTCTTGAAAAATTGTCAGCACAGCCTTTTCCGTATCCGAAAGGTAGAAGTGCAGTGTAGTGCGGTTACCTTTATGTGATACCCTCGTCTGGCCTTGATACTGACTTGTCATGGTGTCTGCGACAATACCGGCGTAATTAAGGTAAATCTCCTGGGCTTGTAGCAAGGACCTTATCTCAAGCAACAGCTTCTGAGTCCTTTCTATCAGCAAATCGCTTGATGCATCGAGCAGGAGAAGAGGCCTTAGGTAGGACGTATCTTCATACGTGAAGATAGGATTCCAATTTTCGCCCAATATGAGCACGCGTCGATGATTCGGACAGACGAATAACTGCAAGTTCTGCAAGAAGATATAGACATATTTGTCTAAAGGCGTCTTCTCATGACGGATACATGTGGCATATGGTCTAAGGGCCTCTACTACCTCCATGTAATCCATCGAAGAAGCCCCCTTGACGTTTTTCAAGGATCTGGCCCTATCAAGGATTCTGGATACCGCCTCCTCGTACAATTTTCTCTCCAGATAAGGGGGAACATATGTATCGGTCGGCAGAGGCCCTTCTACCTGTTCCTTATGCAGTTCCTTGAAGACTTCATCCATTATCTCTAGGATGCCAGAGCTACTTACCTCATCTTGGTTAAGAGACATTCTCAGCTCCGGTGCAGGTGTCTCTTCATGAACCTCCGGCTGGTAAAGTGTAAACATAGATGATGGGATTCCTGTACTTAATACTTTTGCATTTTTTCTTAATATCATTTTCCTGGCTGCTACAAATGAAAAAAGACTCGATATTCTATATCTATCGAGCCTTAGAACAAAAGTTACAGATTAGTTTTTCTATTTGATTCTATCACAGAAACTCTTTGGTAAAACCACGTTCTCGAGCGTGAGACAGTCCTTGAAGAGCGGAGCCATCTGCTCATCCTTGAATCCTGCGATACCGCAGCCGATACGTGTCACCAGGAAGGTCAGCTCGGGATGCTGCCTTGCATACTCGATGAACTCATCAACATAAGGCCTAATCACATCCACTCCCCCGTGCATGGTCGGAATGGCATAGCTCTGTCCCTGCATGCCTACGCCCTGCCCCCAGATGGCTCCGAAGTACCTGACTGCAGCGGCAGCTGCTCCCCCACCATGGGCTCCACCAAGGTTCGATCCGAAAACGAAGACCTGTCCCTCCTTCAGTTCACGTATGTTCTCCGGTGTGTAACGCATGCCATCTACCGGCTTATCCTGAGGCGACGTCTCTCTCGGTGTCATCTGCTGATAGTAGCTTCCCTGTCTGAAGATATCCAATACCTTAAGGAAACCTTCCGGAAGCTCCTCTACCGCTTTTCGGACGATACTGTCCGGGATATGCTGGTAGTAGGCTTCAGCTATGCCTCCTGTGATGCAGGCAAGGGTATCCGAGTCTCCTCCGAGAGACACGGCTATCCTGACAGCGCTCTCGAAATCCGTCGAATCAAGGAACGCACGGATTGCCGGTGGCACTGTACCCTGACAGCTGTCCTCCCATCCATAGGTCTTGCGGATCTCATCAGAATGAACACTCAGGTCGTAACCGAAACGCTTCTCGACGTACTCCTTGATTTCCTGCTTGCTGCTTCCGGTCCTCGCGAGGAATATCGCAGCTGCAGTAGCCTGCGCACCCTTTATTCCCTCCGGATGGTCATGAGTGATGGAGGCCGATATCTCAGCCACCTTCTCAGTCTCCTCAAGGGTGCGGAACTTCCAACCAACAGCCGATGCCCTCATTGCGGCACCATTGCCCCATGAGTTATACGGCACTCTCTTGCCGGCAAGTTCCCCCGTATTGTAGTCAACCAGTCTTTCCGGACGGAAGAGCCACTGCGCAAAACCGCCGCCGTAACCGCCCATCGGGAACGGATACTCCTCAGCATACTTGACCATCACGTTCTCCAGCACTTCATGAGAATGCGTGTTATCCGCCAAAAGCCACTCTGCTACTGCTACGGTCATTATCGAATCATCCGTAAATGTGCTCCTCTCGGAGAAGAACGGGAAATCCGTCCTTTTCGTATTGTCGAACTCATATACTGAGCCGACCATATCACCTATTATTGCTCCTAACATAACTTTGCTTTTATAGAGATATCCAATAACGGAATATATGTTACCGTCAATCTCAGAATTCTAGCCTGAAGCCTTTGGCCTTCATCTGGCTGTAACTCTCCGGATTGAATGAATACTTGATAGGGTTTCGTGTACCCCTGCGGATGGTACCGTCATCCACCTCAGTCAGGATGCCCAGCTTGAGCATCTTGTTGGCGAAGTTACGGCGGTCGAACTTGACCTCGAGGATCGACTCATAGAGATCCTGGAGCTGCGGCATGGTGAACACCTGCGGGAGCAGTTCGAATCCTACTGGCTCGAAATGGATCTTCTCACGGAGAGCCTTGAGAGCAACGCGAAGAATCCTGTCATGGTCGAACGCCAATGGAGGTATGCTGCCTATCGGGAACCACTTGGCCTGAGCCGCATCATCTGCACCTTTCACCTGTGCTTTCTTCACAAGAGCGAAGTGCGCTATCGTCACCGTTCTTCCTCTAGGGTCACGGTTGACGTCAGAGAAGGTGCCGAACTGCTCGACATGGACATCCTTCAGTCCTGTCTCTTCCTCCAGCTCCCTGCGAGCGCAGGTCTCTGCATCCTCATCCATCTGCATGAATCCACCAGGGAATGCCCAGCATCCCTTGAACGGCTCTATTCCTCGTTCTATCAGAAGCACTGACAGTCCTTCCGCATCGAAGCCGAAGATGACGCAATCTGTTGTTACCGACGGCCTCGGATATTCATATGTATATGTACCTTTCATATGGTATTAGTTTTATCTGTTTGATTTTTTCAGCCAGTCTCTGACTTCCATGAGTGCGAATCCAAGGAGATTCTGACCCTTCCACTGATTCACAGTGCCTTTAGCTGCCTGGGCAGCATAAAGACCTATTCCCCAGATCTTGTCATATGGGCTGGCCTCGACCAAGATGGCGTCTTCCGTAGAAAGAAGGTACTCCTTCAAGTCCTCGTTCTGGCTGAACTTTGCCTTGTTTCCTTCCACCACTATCTGATACTTTCTATAGTCCCATACCTTACCATCAAAATCCCTGATCTTTCTTCCGAGAGCCTTGTACTGACGAGGATCGCTTGCCAGCATGATCTCATCATAGACTTCCTTGTCGCCGAAAAGGAGAGCCTTCTGGGCCATCATATACTGCTCTGCTGTGTGGTACTTGACCCCGGCAACCTCAAACTCCACGTCAAACCACTGACTCAGACATGTCTGAGTGATTCCCTTTGGGCTAGGAGTGTGACCCCAGAAATAAATGAACTTCACATTCGGGTCTGCTGAGACCAGCTGCTTGATGGATTCCACGTCGTACTTCATATTCATCGAATTTTCTTCTCTGTGTAAATTTTACACAAAGATATGTATTCTTTCCTTTACCTCCAAATAATTTGCGTAATTTTCACACATAAACAATACCAACGAGACAAAACTCTCAAGCCAATCTTTTGAATATCAAGTTTATCTTGTTGTCAAATAAGGAAGAAAATGTCTTTTTTGCGGGCTTTTTGTGTAACTTTAATTTTGAAGAACTATGGAAATTATCATCAAGGAAGGTACTCTCACCTACATCAAGACTTTGGACAATTACTCATCCCCAGAGGAAGTGCTCATCGGAGCCTATGAACTTATCACAAAGGTCTTCTCGCAAGAGTTAGTCATAAGGGCATACAAACGTACCGATCCGGACACAATGGATATCAAAGAGGACTAATTTATTGCTAATGAGGGTGCAGGATATCATATATTGATTATCTTTGCAACCCTTTTTTAAATTTTAACGATCATGACAAAGGCAGAAATAGTAAAAGAGGTGTCAAAGAGCACCGGCATCGAGGCGACTACAGTTAGCGCAGTAGTAGAAGGATTCATGGAAGCAGTAAAGGGTTCACTTGCAAAGGAGAACAACGTATACCTTCGCGGTTTCGGCACATTCGAGGTGAAGACAAGAAAGGCAAAGACAGGTAGAAACATCACAAAGAACACAACCGTGATCATCCCTGAGCACAAGGTCCCTACCTTCAAGCCATGCCCTGACTTCAAGAACATGGTGAAGTAAGGATGG
>JAFYRK010000057.1 GCA_017559545.1 Bacteroidales bacterium | reverse complement strand
CTGAATTGACACGAATGTTTCTCTCTGGTCAATCGGAGTGTCGAATTTCTTAGTCTTTTTAGCCATATCGCTTAAAAATAATATATCGGGTTACTATTTATATTCTGCGTAATGCGAACCGCAAAGGTAGGAAAATTTTTCTTTATCAAAGAAAATAAAATCTCCACTATTTCCTTTTCGCTTTCATAATGTCCTATATCCATGATCATAAAGCCTTTGCGAGTAAAGAAATTATGATATGAAATGTCTCCGCTGATGTATAGCTGGGCGCCGGAGTTCATTGCCGCCCAAATCAGAGAACCGCCTGATCCGCCGCACATGGCGATGCGGCTTATGCGCTCTTCCAACGGACGCGACGTCTTCATCATCTTAAGACCGAATCTATCCTTCACAAATGCTATGATCTCATCGGACGTCATCGGCTCAGGAAGGTCTCCCACTACTCCCAATCCGGTTCCGTCACCGTCCTCATCAAGTATCGTAACGTTCTTCAGTCCAAGACGTGCCGCCATTGCTCCACTTACTCCGGAAAGCACCTTATCAGAATTTGTGTGAGCCGCATATATGGAAATACCGGCAGAGATCGCTTTCATAACGATTTCTCCAACAGGATCATCCGGACTGATCTTCTTCAACCCAGAAAATATAAGTGGGTGATGTGTCACGATCATGTCTGCACCACATGCAATTGCCTCATCTACCAGCTCGCTGGTGCAGTCCAGTCCCAAAAGCACCGAATTAACCTCCGCTTCCGGCGAGCCTATGCATAAGCCGCTGTTATCCCAACTTTCCTGGATTGAAAGCGGAGCAAAGGACTCTATTACGTTTGCTAGATCTTTTACTTTCATTCTATTACAGATTTCTCAACTTCGCAAAGCTGCTTGAGCAGTAGCGAAAGAAATGACAGGACTATAGGTCCCTACGTATTTCCTCCAGCTGCTGACGTATGCCCTTGAGGGTCTCAAGCACACGTGCCTTATTAACGACACCCTTCTTCTCTCCCTTGAGCCTCTTGGCCGCACCCTCTAAAGTGAGGCCTTCTACCTTCACCAAAAGATGGAGCTGCTTGAAAATCTCCACATCCTCCTTGGTAAAGAGCCTGTTACCCTTGGCGTTGCGCTGGGGTTTGATGAACTTTGGAAACTCATTTGCCCAGAAACGCACCAAGGATGTGCTTTCCCCTATGATTTCGGCCACCTCGCCTACTGTGTAGAAAAACTTTTCCATAATTTCTTATGCTTTAGGGCATCAGTCAAGAGACTGACCCGTCGAAACTGACATAACCATCATATTCAAATACTCTTCGGGAGACACAGATGCAAAAAGATGATTAATCGGATCAAGCACGACTGTATCCCTGAGTACCTCATAGTGAAGATGGGGAGCAAACGATGTTCCCGAAACCCCAACATATCCTATACATGTACCACGTTTCACCTTCCTTCCCCTCGAAACCTCAATATCCGCAAGATGGGCATATCTGGTAAAATATCCGTCACCGTGGTCAATTACCACAACATTTCCCAGACCCTTCCTGGACTTCACCACATCTTTCACCACACCATCCGCCGCAGCCCTGACAGGCTCACCGGAATGCGCCATCATGTCGAGACCGTTGTGTTGCATCGGCACCTTATAGAACGGATTGATCTTACTGCCTATGGACGCTCCTGTCTGAGCAAATTTATAATCATCAAGAGGATTGCTCATCGGGGGCATGACGAAATCCGGCCTCTGTATCGCTGCCATTACCTTACGGAAATTCTCCTCTACATTACCTGCACTATGCTCCAGTACAGATATCTTACCCTCAGTATATCTTACAATGTTATCATCTGATATCGAATCCAAGTCTGCAAGAAAATCCATTGACGACAATCTATCCACGTCAGGAGCCGACATATGAAATATTTCTTCATAGATACGGTTATCCCTTGTCTTCAGCCCATCAACAACGTCCGAGAGCAGCCTTTCCCTACGTTCAAGTTCCGGCATTTCACGCTCATACATATCTATCTCAGCCTTAAGCCTGCGCTCCGTATCGGTGCTGAAGAAAAGAGCGAAGATGACATAGTAAAGCACCGCCATCGACATGGTGGTGACAATGAAAGTGAGTCCTCTGCGGAACCACTTCCACACAGAAGTCTTGACCTTGCGGAACCTTATCTTGTCCTTATCGTATGTATATTCGCTTCTCATCATCTCCTCTTTTTCTGATGGGACGGATGAAGAGTTATCCTCTCCGATGCATCAGCAATATCCTGGACCATGGTTCCGTATTCCTCCGGAGTTATGGACAGATCGAAATAATTGGCCGGATTCACATGGCTGCCCTTATATAGAACCTCGTAGTGCAGGTGCGGGCCTGACGAACGGCCGGAATTGCCGCTGAGTCCGATACACTCTCCCCTCTTCACCTTCATACCTTCACCGACTCCAACAGACTTGAGATGGGCATATCTGGTCTTATATCCGAAGCCATGATCGACAACCACCTGGTTTCCATAACCGAACAGCTCGAACTTCACTGACTCCACGACTCCGTCACCTGTAGAATAGATCGGAATTCCCGGCTTCATGGCAAAGTCCACACCCGTATGCCTCTTTGACCTGCCGGTAAACGGATCCCTTCTATAACCGAACGAGCTTGACAGCCTGTATTTCTTCTTGTCAGGATTCATAGGAGGGATTGCAGGAATGCACGATGCCATCTCACCGGCACGCCTTGACAACTGGGCTACCTCATCAAAAGACTTGCTCTGCACATAGGTCTTCTTCATAAGGACATCGATTCGGACAGCCGTTTTCTTGAGCACACCATCAGGATCAATGTCATCAAAATGTGCATATCTGTTCACACCTCCAAAGCCGGCATTCCTGACCTCTGACGGAATTTCGTTCATACCGAACAGAGACCTGTAGATGTCATCATCCCTCATCTGAAGGGTAGTAAGCGCATCATTATACTCATCGAGCTGCCTGTTCAGGACTTTCGCCCTGGCCTCCCATTGCGCACTCTGCTTTTTCAGCAGGACAGTTTTCGGAGGTTCGAGCCCAAGCACCGAGGAATATATCCAGAAGTAAAGAAAGGCCAACCCAAGGCTCACTGCAAACATGGCCAGGGTCTTGAAGACACGCGAACTCGCCGAGCGTCTCTTCACTTCGTAGGACAGCGTCTTGCTGTTGAATATGTAATGCTTTGGCTCTGACATAACGTGCAAAGATAAGCAAATTCTCATATACATCTATAAAAAATATAATAAAACGATTTTTACACCTCTTTTCAGCCCGGAGAATATGGACTTTTACGGATTTTTATTGTACTTTTGCAAGTTATTCTGCCTCTACGTAAACGAGGCATCCAAAATTGAGATAAAAACAGATAAGATATGACTTCAAAAGAGATCAGAAAAGCATTCCTTGACTTCTTCGCTTCGAAAGGTCATCAGATCGTGCCTTCGGCACCTATGGTCGTAAAGAACGACCCTACACTCATGTTCACCAACGCCGGAATGAACCAGTTCAAGGATTGGTTCCTCGGCAACAGCCCCGCAAAGTGGAAGAGGGTTGCTGACAGCCAGAAATGTCTCCGCGTAAGCGGTAAGCACAACGACCTTGAGGAGGTTGGACGCGACACCTACCACCACACTATGTTCGAGATGCTCGGCAACTGGAGCTTCGGCGACTACTTCAAGAAAGAGGCTATCGACTGGGCATGGGAACTCCTTACCGAAGTTTACAAGCTCGACAAGGACAGACTTTATGCTACAGTGTTCGAGGGCTCTGAGGCCGACGGCACTACTCTCGACGTGGAGGCAATGGAGGCATGGAAGAAGCACCTCCCTGAGGACAGGATTCTCCTTGGAAACAAGAAGGACAACTTCTGGGAAATGGGCGACACCGGTCCATGCGGCCCATGCTCTGAGATCCACATCGACCTCCGCTCTGATGAGGAGCGTGCTGCGGTTCCAGGCGCATCGCTTGTAAACAAGGATCACCACCTCGTGATAGAGATCTGGAACAACGTGTTCATGCAGTACAACCGCAAGGCAAACGGCGAACTTGAGCTTCTCCCTAACAAAAACGTGGATACAGGTATGGGATTCGAGCGTCTCTGCATGGCTCTCCAGGGCAAGCAGTCAAACTACGACACTGACGTGTTCACAGGCATGATCTCTAAGATCGAGGAACTTTCAGGACACAAATACGGAAACACAACTGAGGAAGACATCGCAATGCGAGTTATCGCTGACCACATCCGCGCGATCAGTTTCTCTATCGCAGACGGTCAGCTTCCTTCAAACGTAAAGGCCGGATATGTCATCCGCCGTATCCTTCGCCGTGCAGTACGTTACGGTTATACATTCCTCGGCTTCAACGAGCCCTTCATCTGCCGTCTTGTGCAGCAGCTCGTTGACGACATGGGTGAGTTCTACCCAGAAATCGTAAAGCAGCAGACTCTCATCGAGCGTGTGATCAAGGAAGAGGAAATGGCTTTCCTCCGCACTCTTGACAGAGGTATCCGTCTGATGGACAACATCATGGCCAAGTCTGCAGAAACAAAGCTTATCAGTGGCGAGGATGCGTTTGTTCTCTACGATACATTCGGCTTCCCTATCGACCTTTCCGAGCTCATCGCTTCTGAGAAGGGCTACAAGATCGACATTGAAGGCTTCCAGGCAGAGCTCCAGAAGCAGAAGGACAGAGCACGCAACGCTACGGCCATCGAGTCAGGAGACTGGGTTGAGTTCGCACATTGCGACAACATCGAGTTCCTCGGCTACGACTGCACTGAGCTCGAGGGCGTACAACTTACACGTCACCGCACTGTAAAGGCAAAGAACAAGACAATGTTCCAGCTCGTATTCGAGCGCACACCGTTCTATGCAGAGATGGGCGGACAGGTAGGTGATACCGGCTACATCCTTTCAGAGAGCGGCGAGAAGATCAACATCGTAAACACAGTGAAGGAGAACAACCTCACAATCCATGTTGCAGAGCGCATCCCTGCCGACTGCACCGAGAGCTTCAGCCTCCACGTAGACGCAGAGAGAAGACTCCAGATCGAGAACAACCATACTGCTACTCACCTTCTTCACCAGTCTCTCCGCGAAATCCTCGGAACACACGTGGAGCAGAAGGGTTCATACGTATGCGACCAGTACTTCCGTTTCGACTTCTCACACTTTGAGAAACTCAGCGACGAGCAGATCGACGCAGTCGAGAAGAGAGTGAACGCTCTGATCAGAGCAAACTATCCACTTGACGAAAATCGCGCTGCGACAATGGAAGAGGCTCAGGAGATGGGCGCAATGGCACTCTTCGGAGAGAAATATGGCGACAAGGTACGAGTTGTCAGATTCGGTCAGTCATGCGAGCTTTGCGGCGGTACACATGCAGCCGCTACCGGCCAGATCGGATTCTTCAAGATCACATCTGAATCAGCGATCGCAGCCGGAGTGCGCCGTATCGAGGCTACTACCGGTGTTCATGCTGAGCTCATCGTAGACGGCATGGAGACATCTATACGCATTGCAAAAGCATTCTTCAATAATGCACCGGACCTTGCTGCAGCAATCAAAAAGATGGTTGAGGAGAACGAGTCATACAAGAAGCAGATGGAAGAGGTTATCAAGGAAAAGACTATAACTCTCAAGAACAGCCTTAAGGAGCTTGCCAAGGAGATCGGCGGCAAGAAGGTCGTTGTAATCGACTACAGCATTGACCCTGCCATGCTCAAGAACGCTGCATTCATGCTTCAGAAAGAGACCGAGAACTTTGTGATTGCAGCGGCATTCGAGGCCGCCGGCAAGCCACAGCTCCTGCTCATGTACTCTGAGGACCTTGTAAAGGCTGGCAAGAATGCCGGAGCCGATGTCCGTGAGGCCGCTAAACTCGTCATGGGTGGCGGTGGCGGACAGCCAGGTCTTGCTACAGCTGGTGGCAAGTCCATTGAAGGACTTGCAGCAGCTGCCGCGAAGTTAGTTGAACTTGCTACTCGCTAGTTCAACTAACTTCGGGTATCTCAACCCCCTGCCCCCCTAAAAGGGGGATTTCGGCCCTACCCGGGCCGGTCGGCCTTGCCGACTTATTACCTACGCACATCCTTTCTAAATGAAGAAGTTAGACCAGTTCATAATCAAGTCATTTGTAGGACCGTTCATAGCGATCCTGCTGGTGGTCGTGTTCATCCTGATGATGCAGTTCCTCTGGCTGTACATTGATGAGCTGGTCGGTAAAGGATTGAGTTTCAAGGTCATCCTTGAATTTCTCGGATGGGGCAGCGCAACCCTGCTGCCACTGTCCCTTCCTTTGGCTACTCTGCTGTCATCAATGATGACCCTTGGTACGCTCGGAGAAAACAACGAGCTGCTGGCCATCAAGGCAGCAGGTATTTCGCTCCAGAGAGTACTGATACCGCTTGCCGTGATATGCGGAGCAATCAGTATCGGAGCCTTCTTCATATCCAACGACCTCATCCCTGTTGCGTATAATAAGATCTACACCCTCAGGGACGATATCGGAAAGACAAAGGAGGAGATCAAGATTCCTACAGGAACCTTCTACAATGGTATCGACGGCTACATCCTGCGTGTCGATGACAGGAACGATGAGACCGACATGATGTACGGAGTGATGGTTTATAACCATACCAAGAACAAGGGCAACACAAGTCTCACACTTGCAGACTCTGCCCTTATGAGGATGTCAAAAGACAAGACCTATCTTACCTTCACTCTCTACGACGGAGCCAACTACGAAGAGACCAACACAAAGAAATACCGAGACACGACTCTCCAACTCCAGAAGATTGATTTCTTCAAGCAGGAGCTGATCATCCCTTTGAAGAACTATGCCTTCCAGAAGTCAGATTCCAGCCGTTTCAACGACCAGGTGAAATCCATGAACCTCAAGCAGTTGCAGCATGGCCAGGACTCCATCGGAGCACTCAACCAGGAAGGCAAGATGGCAAACATGAGGTCCATACAGAATTCCAGGACACTCAGATACAACTCACAGCTTGACTCTGCAGGAAAAGCAGGAAGAAGAACGCCATTCGTAAAAAAGGAAACCGACAAGTGGAAGACGATCGAGGCAGAGATAAGCGCATACGAGAAGGCAAAGAACAATGCTGAAGAACTTCAGGGTTCTCTTGCATCATTCTCTCGCGAGAGATATCATCACACATACATCCTCAGGCTGATTGACATCGAGATACTCAAGAAGTTCGCCCTATCGATCGCATGTCTGATCTTCTTCTTCATCGGAGCACCTCTAGGAGCCCTGATCAGAAAGGGAGGACTGGGAACACCTGCCATCATATCTGTGCTGTTCTTCGTATTCTACTGGGTTATTGACATCACCGGTACAAAGCTGGCACGCGACGGAGCAATCAGCCCATTCAGCGGTGTATTCATATCAACCTACATCCTCCTGCCTACCGGTCTATACCTCACATGGCAGGCAATCAATGACTCATCGATATTAAACCTCGGAAACCTGAAGAACAATTTCAAGAAGTTAACATCTAAGATAATGGGACTTTTCAAGAAGAACCGCATAGTGTACATGGGTACGCCAGAGTTCGCGGTAGCGCCGCTTGACGCGCTGATAAAGAACGGATATGAAGTTGTCGGTGTTGTAACCGTAGCAGACAAAGCCAGCGGACGCGGTCTCAAGGTAAATGAAAGTGCAGTTAAGAAATATGCAGTTGAGCACAATATCCCTGTTCTCCAGCCGATATCCCTTAAGGATCCTGAATTCCTTGAGGCATTGAAGGCATGGAAGGCAGATCTGTTCGTTGTGGTTGCATTCCGAATGCTTCCTAAGGTTGTATGGGAAATCCCTAAGATGGGAACATTCAACCTGCATGCTGCGCTTTTGCCTCAGTATCGTGGAGCAGCCCCTATCAACTGGGCAGTGATCAACGGAGAGAAGACCACAGGTGTGACCACATTCATGATTGACGAAGGCATGGACACCGGCGGCATCATGTACAGATATGACTGCAAGATCGGCCCTGACGAGACTGTTGGAGAGGTTCACGACAAACTTATGGCCCTGGGATCGGAACTAGTTGTCAACACTGTTGAGGCAATCTTTGAGAAGAATGTGGAATTCCGTCCGCAGAAGAGTTTTATCCAGGGATCAGAGATCCTTAAGCCAGCGCCGAAGCTTACACGCGAGCTCTGTCATATTGACTGGAGAAGCAGCACAAAGGATATCTACAACCTTATCCGCGGTCTGAGCCCTTACCCTGCAGCATTCACCGAGCTGGTCAAGGGTGACAAGGTAACTCAGATGAAGATCTATCAGACCACCAAGATCGAGGGCGATGAATATAAATCAATGCTCGCACTGTGCTCTATGGTAAACGCAGTACCTGGTACCATTCTTTCAGACGGCAAGACATTCCTTGCGATAACCACTGCAGACGGCGCAATCTCTGTGACCGAACTTCAGCTTGCAGGCAAGAAGAGAATGCCGGTGAAGGACTTCCTGATCGGATTCAGAGAGCCGATGACATACACTACTACAGAAGGAACATCATCTAAGATAACCGGAAGATAAAACATGGGCGGAGAAGTTGTCATAATATGCGACGGTGCATTCCCTAAGACCGAGTATCCGAGATACTTGATCCGTTCAGCCGATTACATAATCTGCTGCGACGGGGCACTCAGGAAATTCATTCGCAACAGTAAGGCAATCTTCGGCAACGACAGACTACCGGACAAGGTCGTGGGAGACATGGATTCTCTGTCTGCAAGTCTGAAAACCAAGTTCTCAGACATTATAGTACAGATCGACGAACAGGAACACAACGACCAGACCAAGGCGTTCAAATGGGCCCTGGAGAATCTTTCAGGAATCAGCACAATCACAATCATAGGAGCCACAGGACAGAGAGAGGACCACACAATCGGAAACATCTCTCTGCTGATGGAGTATGCCCGCACCTATGACCTTGAAGCCATGGAAATACAGTTGCAGATGATCACTGACCATGGAGTGATATTCCCCGTTACAGACACTTTGGAGTTTGACTGCGGCATAGGCCGTCAGATCTCGATCTTCAGTCCCGACACCTCGCTGAAGATAAAATCATCAGGACTTGCATGGAAGACTGATGAAGTGGTTTTCGACAACTGGTGGAAGGCTACACTCAACAGAGCGACACAAGACAGAGTGCGTCTGGAGTTCAGTCACAGATCAATTGCACTGGTAATGATGAATTAAATGAAATATTAGGAATTCAACAATATTAATTATAATTTTGACAAATAAATCATTTTCTGATTTTAATCGTTAAGAGATGGACACGAAAAAGTACTTTCCAAGCGTAGAGGAGATCGACAAGGCCTCCGAGGTCCTGAAAGAGATTCTCGAACCTACGCCGTTCATGAAGAACAACAACCTCTCTGACGTCTATGACGCCAATGTCTTCCTCAAGAGAGAGGATCTGCAGATGGTAAGATCTTATAAGATCCGAGGAGCATTCAATAAAATCAGGACACTCGAACCGGAGTTGCTTCATAAAGGTATCGTCTGCGCAAGCGCAGGAAACCATGCCCAGGGTGTTGCTTTCTCATGCTGCAAGCTCCAGATATTAGGTTCCATCTTCATGCCGACCACCACACCAAAGCAGAAGATCGAGCAGGTAAGGATGTTCGGAAAGGAGTTCATCGAGATCATTCTCACAGGGGACACATTTGATGCTGCAAATGCCGCTGCAATCGCATATGCCCAGGAAAACGGCAAAACATTCATCCCACCATTTGACGATCCGAAAGTGATGGAAGGCCAGGGAACCATCGGCAAGGAGATCCTTAGCCAGACAAAGGTAAAGCTTGACTATATCTTCGTACCTATCGGAGGTGGTGGACTCGCATCTGGACTGGGTGCATATTTCAAGCAGATGTGTCCTGAAACAAAGGTTATTGGCGTTGAGCCTGCAGGTGCACCTTGCATGAAGGCAGCCATTGAGGCCGGAGAGACTGTAAGACTCGACCATATCGACAAATTCGTGGACGGAGCAGCAGTGCAGAAGGCTGGATCGCTCACATACGAAGTCTGCAAGGAAGTCCTTGACGACATCGTCGTAGTTCCGGAAGGCGCGGTCTGCACCACAATCATCCAGATGTATAACAAAAGTGCAATCGTTGTTGAACCAGCAGGAGCATTGGCTGCTGCTGCACTCCGTTTCTATGCAGACAAGATCAAAGGCAAGAACGTAGCCTGCGTTGTCAGCGGAAGCAACAATGACATCACCAGAATGGAAGAGATCCGTGAGAAGTCACTTCTCTATGAAGGTCTGAAGCATTACTTCATCGTGAATTTCCCTCAGAAGTCAGGAGAGATCCTCTCATTCATCAGAGACGTGATCGGACCGACTGACGACCTTGTGCATATTCAGTATATTAAGAAGACCAACAAGAACTTCGGACCTGCGCTCATCGGTATCGAGCTTGCTGCAAAGGAAGATTTCAATGCCCTCACAGACAGGATGGACAAGCACGGAATATCATATGAATACATCAACGAGAACAATAAATTATTTGAAATACTAATCTGATAACATTATGGCTAATATTGACTGGAGCAAACTCACATTCTCCTACACAAAAACCAACACAATTCTCAAGACCGAGTACAAGAACGGCGCATGGACCCCGATAGCAAGTCTTACCGAGGACTATCTGCACTTCAGCGCATACGCTGGTGCACTTCACTATGCAATCGAGTGCTTCGAGGGTCTCAAGGCTTTCAGGGGCAAGGACGGCAGAATCAGAATGTTCAGACCTGAAGAGAATGCAAAGCGTCTCCAGAGATCGGCTAAGTATCTTGGAATCGCAGCTCCTTCAACAGAGCTCTTTATCGAGATGTGCGAGCGTTGCATCAAGGAGAACGAGGAGTTCCTTCCACCTTACGAGGCTACCGGAGCATCACTCTATCTCCGCCCTACTCTCATCGGTTCAAACCCTCAGCTCGGTGTACAGTCATCTAAGGAGAGCACATTCATGGTCCTCTGCTCACCTGTAGGAGCATACGTAGGTGGTGCTCTTGACGCAGTTGACGTTGTTATCGCACGTAACTATGACAGAGCTGCTCCGAACGGATCAGGTTCCTTCAAGGTCGGTGGAAACTACGCTTGCTCACTCTACTCTCTCAACGTAGCTCACGAGCAGGGCTACAAGGCAGTGCTTTACCTTGACCCTTCAACAAAGACAAAGATCGACGAGTTCAACTCATCTAACTTCTTTGCGATCAAGGATAACAGATATATTACTCCTAAATCTGATTCTATCCTCCCATCTATCACCAACAAGTCTCTTGAGACTGTTGCAGCACACCTCGGAATGGAGGTTGAGAGACGTGAGGTTCTCGTAGATGAGCTCAGCACATTCGAGGAGGTTGGAGAGTGCGGTACTGCAGTAGTAATCACTCCTGTCCACAAGCTCGTTGACAAGCCTTTCCTTGAGTCCAATGAGGAGACTGTATACACTTACGGAAACGGCCAGTGCGGTCCTAAGTCACTCAGACTCTACAACTTCCTGACTCAGCTTCAGAAGGGTGACATCGAGGATCCATTCGGATGGATTCACTTTGTAGAGTAATCTACTGCTGACATCATCCACGGAAACATAGTGAAAGCGTGGCAGATCCAGCCTTTGAGGTGGGTATCTGCCACGCTTTTCCTATATAACCGTGGACGGTGTCCGCAGTTCCTTCGGTTTTATACCCCTTGTGGGTAAATTACGCGACTTTCTGGGTAATATCCTTCGGTTCCTTGAAGAGGATCATGAAGAGGATTGCAACTACGAGGGCGTAAGCTGCGAATACATACCATGCTGCGCTCCAGTTCGGTTCAGCAGCCTTGTATACGAAGTGGTTCACGACAGCCTGTGCGCTGAGGGTGCCGATTGTAGCGCCGATACCGTTGGTCATAAGCATGAACAGACCCTGTGCGCTGTTCTGAAGCTTTTCGCTTGTGCGCATATTGGTGTAGAGAGCTCCTGAGATGTTGAAGAAATCAAATGCAACTCCGTAAACGAGCATCGAGAGGATAAGCATCCAGACTCCAGTGCCTGGATTGCCGGCTCCAAAGAGGCCGAAACGTAGCACCCATGCGAACATTGCAATGAGCATGACTTTCTTGATGCCGAAGATTCTCATGGCAACTGGGATAAGGAGGATGCCGAGAGTTTCTGATACCTGTGAAATGGAAATCAATGCATTTGCGTTGCGAGCTCCCCATGTCTGCGCGAACTCAGGAATTTCCTTGAAGTGCGAGATGAATGGGTTCGCGAAACCGTTTGTGATCTGGAGTGCTACACCAAGGAGCATAGAGAAGATGAAGAATATTGCCATCTGTTTGTCCTTGAACAGTTTGAATGCGTCAAGTCCAAATCTTTCCGCCATAGTCTGGTTTTCTCCTGATGCTGCGCTGCATGGACAGTTAGGAAGTGTGAAGCAGTACACAAGCATGATGATGCCGAGGATACCTGACACGATGAACTGATTGTAAGAGTGCTGATACTGCACACCGTTACCGTTTGTCATGAAGTTCACGAAAAGCATTGCGCAGATGAATCCCACTGTTCCGAACACGCGTATAGGAGGGAAATCCTTCACTGTATCATATCCGTTCTGCTCCAAGATATTGAATGCCGCTGAGTTGGATAGTGCGATTGTCGGCATGTAGAATGCTACGCTGAGCGCATAGAGGCTGAAAAGGATTCCGAAAGACACCTCTGTGCCGGCCGTCATTCCATATAAACCTGCCCCGAGCATTGCAGTTCCTGCGATTCCGTGGCATATACCAAGAAGTTTCTGTGCTGGGATCAATTTATCTGCAACGATACCCATGAGAGTAGGCATGAAGATGGAAACGATACCCTGCATCGCATAAAAGATACCGATGCGTGTGGCAAGTCCCACAGATGCAAGGTAGCTTCCCATTGAAGTCAGGTATGCTCCCCATACGGCCCACTGGATAAGGTTCATGGCAATGAGCCTTGATTTGATTGATTTGTTCATTGTTATAGTGTTTTGATATTATTTGTTCCGGATACCCAGATAAAAAACAAAGATAGAAGATTTTGCATAAAAAGTAGTATCTTTGAGAGTTAAAATCATTTGAATGAAATTTGTAAAGACACATAACGATCCTCAGTCCGCGGCAAGGTGCGGTGTGATCACAACGGATCACGGACAGATTGAGACTCCTATTTTCATGCCTGTGGGCACAGTCGGATCAGTAAAAGGTATTTATCATAGAGATCTGAAGGAGGATATAAAGGCTGAGATCATCCTCGGTAACACATATCACCTTTATCTTCGTCCGGGACTTGACGTGCTCAAGGCTGCAGGAGGACTCCATAAGTTCGAGTCTTGGGACAGGCCTATACTTACAGACAGCGGCGGATTCCAGGTGTTCTCCCTCAGTCCGATAAGAAAACTGACAGAGGACGGTTGTGTCTTCCGTTCACATATCGACGGTTCAAAGCATCTGTTCACTCCAGAGAACAATATGGACACTCAGCGTATTATCGGTGCCGATATCGTGATGGCATTTGACGAGTGCTGTCCGGGAGATGCGGATTACAGATATGCCAGGAAGTCCCTTGAGCTCACTCAGCGCTGGCTTGAGCGTTGTTCTAAGCATTTTGATGCAACAGATCCTCTCTATGGCTATTCGCAGGCTCTTTTCCCAATCGTCCAAGGTTGCGTCTATCCTGACCTCAGAGTCGCTGCTGTGGAACACGCGGCGGCGCTTGACCGTGAGGGTTATGCTATCGGAGGCCTTGCAGTGGGAGAACCTACGGAAAAGATGTACGAGATGCTTGAGGTTGTATGTCCTATCCTTCCAGAGGATAAGCCTCGCTACCTCATGGGCGTAGGAACACCTGCTAACATTCTTGAGGGCATTGCGCGTGGTGTAGATATGTTCGACTGCGTCATGCCGACCAGAAACGGCCGTAACGGAATGCTCTTCACCTGGGACGGCATCATCAACATCAAGAACAAGAAGTGGGCTGATGACTTTTCACCGCTTGACCCTAAGGGAACATCATTCGTGGATCACACCTACACAAGAGCATACCTGCGTCACCTGTTCATCGCAGGTGAGATCTTTGCGGGACAGATCGCCAGCGAACATAATCTGGCATTCTACCTCGACCTTGTGCGTGAAGCGCGTAAGCACATCAAGGCCGGTGACTTCAAGGCGTGGAAGGACGAAACTGTCAAGAGAATTACAACAAGACTTTAACAGACCATGGATCTCTCACCAAGAAAGATAGACCTGTATATTGTAAAGAAGTTCATGGGAACCTTCTTTGTGGCGTTGCTGCTTATCATCGGCATCGTCATCATCTTTGATATCAGTGAGAAGATCGATGACTTTGTATCAAAGGAGGCTCCGCTCAAGGCTGTCATTTTTGACTACTACCTAAACTTCATTCCGTACTTCATAAACATGTTCAGCCCGCTGTTCGTGTTCATCACGGTAATCTTCTTTACGTCCAAGATGGCGGCCGACTCAGAGATTGTGGCTATCCTGTCCTGCGGTATCAGCTTCCATAGGATGATGGTTCCGTATGTATTTTCCGCGACCCTGATCGCACTCCTGTCGTTATGGCTGAACCTTTTTGTCATACCGGATGCCAACAAGACCCGATTGGAATTTGAAACGCAATATATAAAGGACAGATACAAGAGTGTCGGCAGGAATGTTCACTACCAGACCGCACCGGGAGAGTTTGTTTACGCTGAGTCTTTCAGTTCCTGGAACAATACAGCTTACCGTTTCACGATAGAAAGGATAGAGGATAACAAACTCGTGTCAAAGATTTCAGCCGAGACAGCTGTATATGACACCCTTAAGGGCACATGGCGTCTTAAGAAATACTTCATCAGGGATTATAACGACGACCTTACAGACAATATCCGCAGCGGACGTCAGATCGATACAACGCTGGCTTTGTCAGTAAAGGACTTCTATCTGACGGAAAAGACAGTCGAGACGCTTAATTACGAGGAACTTAACGATATGATTGCAATACAGAAGATGCGTGGAGATGCAAACGTAAAGTTCGCCTTGATCGAGAAGAATACACGTTTCGCTCTGCCATTCTCAGCTTTCATTCTGACCATTATGGGCGTTGCCCTGTCTTCTAAAAAGAGAAGAGGAGGTATCGGATGGAATATCGGTATAGGTATCGCCCTTGCATTTACCTATATCCTCTTCCTGCGTTTCAGCCAGATGTTCGTCCATACCGGCACCCTTCCTCCGTTCATCGCCCTCTGGCTTCCTAACATTATTTTCGCCATTATCGCCGGCGTCCTCTACCGCATCGCTCCTAAATAATATATTGTGCGGACGACACCGTCCACGGTTATATAGGAAAAGCGTGGCAGATACCCACCTCAAAGGCTGGATCTGCCATGCTTTCACTATGTTTTCGTGGATGATGTTTACAAAACCGAAGCGACAAGCGACTGACTAAGACGCAACACTCTTGCTATCTGCTTTATAGGGGCATTGAAGTTCTTTCTCATTAACCGGCATAGTCGGAGGCGATCGTCCGCAGACAATTGAGCTAACGATGAAACACCGAACTCACACTTTATCAGATCCAGAACCTGGGTCTTGAGTTCCCTATCCAACATGACTATACGGTCTGCTGCACCGGACTGTACTTCAAACTCATTTTCGAGTTTCTTTGCCAACGCCATCATCAGTCTGGAAGGATGACGGAATATCCTTTCGACTTCTTCCACTGCAACATAGCAGGATGGGCTTATGAAGCCTTGATGGTTCAGCATGTAACTATCCGGCACTTCAGGATGACGAGTCCGAAGCAGTTCCCTCCTCTTTCTTATGCTAAGAGTATTTACAGGTATACCATACTCCATATGCGGACCACGAAAATAGGCTACGGAAGAAGACCACTCATAGAAATAGGGCATCATGATGATGCGTGCAGCCAGCGGATTGCGCAACACATAGGCTATTGCATTCTCAAGATATTCCTGTGTATCCAAAAGATCGAAATGCAGCTCGACATCCTTTAACCCGCTGACCTCTCCGTTTCTGTCACGCATCCTGATTGCACATATACGCTTAAACTCACACATGAATGCGTAACAATCCTGATATGAGCCCCTCAGAACAAAATGAAAATGATTGCTCATCAAGCAGAAGCACAATATCACCACATCGTACTTCAGAACGCACAAGGCGATATCATTCATCGCCGCAATAAAGTCTTCCCTGCTCTGAAAAATATCGTTCTTCTCCAGCGCCTCACTACTCACATGATAGTAATTTTTCTTTTTCCCCTCCATATAACCTGTTTTATATTTTTCGTCCCTACCCGGGACGGTCCAAAAGTTTGGATTATTGTTTTATTCCAAAGGTGAGAACATCAATTCATGTATGCAATAGGGGGCATGCAGGTTTTTCTTTTTCTTAAAATTATTTCTTTTTCCTTATGTGCGGACACCGTCCACGGATATATAGGAAAAGCGTGGCAGATACCCACCTCAAAGGCTGGATCTGCCACGCTTTCACTATGTTTTCGTGGATGATGTTTACAGGTTTGACAAAATAATAAATGGGGCCAGGCCCCATTTATTATTTTGTCAAACCGAGCTTCTTCATGAGGGCCTCTGGCTGCGGATCATGGCCACGGAAATTGCGGTAGATCACTGCCTCGTCCTCTGAACCACCCTTCTCAAGGATATTCTTACGGAAAGAATCAGCAACCTCAGTGTTGAAGATTCCCTTCTCCTTGAAGAGTGAGAACGCGTCTGCTTCGAGCACCTCAGCCCACTTGTAAGAGTAGTATCCTGCTGAGTATCCGCCTGAGAAGATGTGCGAGAATGAAGTAGAGAATGCCGCACCCTCTGCTGCAGGGAGAACACCCCAAGGAGCGAGAACACTCTGCTCAAACTCTACAGCACCTGCTGCTGGAACCTCCTTGAGAGAATGCCATGCCATATCAAGGTAACCGAAGTGGAGCTGACGAACCTGGCCGTAAGCTGCAAGATAGTTCTTTGCTGCAACGATCTTCTCAATAAGCTCTGCAGGAATCGGCTCACCTGTCTGATAGTGCTTAGCGAATGAGTTGAGATACTCTGGCTCGAAAGCCCAGTTCTCCATGATCTGCGAAGGAAGCTCAACGAAGTCACGAGATACGCTTGTTCCTGTAAGTGACGGATAACGACCCTTTGCAAGCATTCCGTGGAGTGCATGTCCGAACTCATGGAGGAATGTTGTGAGCTCATCATGAGTGATAAGTGCCGGAGCGTCTGCAGTCGGCTTTGTAAAGTTACATACGATTGTAACGAATGGCCTATACTCCACACCGTTTCTGATGCTCTGGCCGCGGAAGTCTGTCATCCATGCGCCGCCTCTCTTGCTTGCGCGAGGGAAGAAATCAGCATAGAAGAGAGAGAGGTGGCTGCCATCAGCATCCTTAACCTCATAAACCTTCACATCCTGGTGATATACCGGGATATCGTTGCGCTCCTCGAAAGTGATTCCGTAAAGACGGGTTGCAAGTCCGAATACTGCATCAATGCAACTCTCAAGCTGGAAGTACGGCTTGAGTTCCTCAGCGCTGAGAGAGTACTCAGCCTCCTGATATCTTTCTGACCAATAGCTGAAGTCCCATGGCTGGAGAAGATTCTCCTCAAAGCCATTCTTCTTTGCATAAGCGAGAACGTCAGCGACATCCTTCTTTGCGAATGCCATAGAAGGTTCAAGAAGCTGCATCACAAACTCATCTACAGTCTTCTTGGTCTTAGCCATTCTGTTCTCAAGAGCGTAATCAGCATAAGTCTCGTAGCCAAGGATGTTTGCGATCTTTATCCTGAGGTCAATTATCTTCTTTACGATCTCCGTGTTATCATTCTCGCCACCGATAGCTCTTGTGTTGTATGCCATCCATACCTGCTTGCGGAGCTCACGGTTAGTGCTGTACTTGAGGAACGGGCTGTAGCTTGGGTAGTCAAGAGTGAATGCCCATCCTTCAAGCCCCTTCTCAGCCGCAGTCTCTGCTGCCATTGTCTTCACAAACTCAGGAAGACCGCCAAGTTCTGTCGAGTCAGTCACATGAAGTGTATAAGCATTTGTAGCTGCGAGAACGTTCTTGCTGAACTGGAGAGTCAGAAGAGAAAGTTCCTCTGAAAGCTTGCTATACACAGCCTTATCCTCGTCAGAGAGGTTTGCGCCTCCACGAACGAAGCCCTTGTAATTATCCTCAAGGAGAGTCATCTGATCCTTGTCAAGACCGAGAGAGTCCTTCTTCTCGTAAACAGCCTTTACCCTCTGGAAAAGATCATTGTTCAGTGACACATACATAGAATACTCTGTGAGCATTGGTGAGATCTGCTCTGCAATCTGCTGCTTTGTATCGTCTGTATGCGCCTCCATCAATGCATAGAAAATGCTTGCCACCTTGCTGAGAGTCTGACCGGCATACTCCATAGCCTCGATTGTGTTCTCGAAAGTAGGCTCTTCCTGATTTGCGACGATTGCATCGATCTCAGCCTTAGCCTCTGCAATACCCTGCTCAAATGCAGGAAGATAGTGCTCATTCTTGATCTTGTCGAATTCCGGAGCACCGAAAGGAGCCTTCGACTCTGTCAAAAGCGGATTCTTCATGTTACAACTGATAAGTGCAAGCATTGCGCCTGCGATAAGTAATGTTTTCTTCATATTATATAATGTATTTACTCTGAATCTAATTCAGCGTGCAAATTTAAGGAAACATTTTGTATTTTTATTATAGAGTATATTTTAGTTGCCGTCATTCTGTATTTTATATCAAAGCAACCGAATTCATCATGTTTTCCGGCGCGTGAATACGAAGTTACAATCCCAGGAACAAACCCCATCGCGAAAATATCAGTCAAAAGTATTGAATCCGCCCCTGTCTGCAATACCGTAGACAGGAGATTGTAATTAGACGACAATTGCGAAAGCACTCTGCGTCGGAAAGCCCTGCTCTGCTTCATCTGTTCATTATGATGTTCCACTCTGCAGTCCTCACAGCAGAACCTCTTGTCCGTTCTTCCATAGCGGATCTTTTCGCCGCAGTGCAGACACTTCGGCATCACTCTCAATTTTCTTTCGTACCTCATGACAGAATGATATTTTCATCAAATATCGGTATAAAGCAATGGGGTAAGCAAGAGCGTGAATGCAGATTTTTCTCTTTTTTAAAAAGATTTTTACGAATCTTAAAAATCACTTAGATGAAAAATAAATTTTAAACACTTTAAAATAAATCTTACAATTTTAAAAAAGGTTGAATGATTTTAAAATAAAGAAAATTAATTGACATAAAAACCGTTTGGAGGGCCGTAGAACGATATTTTCATCCTTACTTTGCAACCAACCTACAAAGCGCGCATAAGATGTGGGGAAGAACAATCAACAACAATCTAAGAATGAAAATCTTATGGAACACATCAACAGGATCGAGCTCCAGGGACGCGTGGGAATAGTACGCACCAACGAGCACAACGGAATGAGGGTCGCCAATTTTTCGCTTGCCACTGACCTGCTTTACAAGACCAGAGACGGGGCCGCCGTTTCTGAGACTACATGGCACAACGTAGTAGCATGGGAAGGCAAGGATATCCCGGATGTATACAGTATCTGTGTAGGCATGCCCTTGCATGTCGTCGGCAGGTTGAGAACATCCAAATACACTAACGCTGACGGATCAGAGAAGACCTATCACGAAGTACTGGCCAGCAAAGTCACGATACTTCAGGAGGAGGTTTCCCCTGTATAACGGAAACTCAGAAAGAAATGTACGAACGGGGCATAGGATATCCTATGCCCTTAGTCAAAACGCCTTGTTTATATTTCATATAAAAGTTGGAAGTTTTAAAATTTGAAGTTACCTTTGCGGGCGAAAACTATAGGTAACAATATATGACACAGAAATTCAACGACGGCAGATGGAGCCGTAGAATTGACGTTGCAGACTTTGTCTTCAACAACATTACCCCTTACGAGGGAGACGCTTCTTTCCTTCAGGGAGCAACAGAGCGCACAAAGAAGCTCTGGGAGAAGTGCTGTGAGGCTCTCGCAGAAGAGAGAGCAAACGGCGGAGTACGTTCAATCGACGCACAGACTATTTCGACTATCACATCACATGCAGCCGGTTACATCGACAGAGAAAACGAGCTCATCGTTGGTCTTCAGACAGACGAGCTCCTCAGAAGAGCCATCAAGCCTTTCGGTGGTCTTCAGGTTGTAAAGAAGGCTTGCCAGGAGAACGGCATCGAGCTTGACCCTAAGGTAGTTGAGATTTTCACTCACTATAGAAAGACACACAACGACGGTGTATTCGACGTATATACAGAGGAAATCCGTAAGTATCGTTCACTCGGCTTCCTTACTGGTCTTCCAGATAACTATGCACGTGGCCGTATCATCGGTGACTACAGACGTCTTGCCCTCTATGGTATCGACAGACTGATCGAGGCTAAGAAGGAGGACCTCAGAAACCTCACTGGAACAATGACCCGTTCACGCATCACTCTCCGCGAGGAGGTTGCAGAGCAGATCAGAGCTCTTCAGGAGATCAAGGTTATGGGTTCTTACTACGGACTCGACCTCAGCAGACCGGCAACTAACGCTCAGGAGGCTGTTCAGTGGCTTTACATGGCTTACCTCGCTGCAGTAAAGGAGCAGGACGGTGCTGCGATGTCACTCGGTAACGTATCATCATTCCTTGACATCTTCATCCAGTACGACCTTGACCACAACATCATTGACGAGACATTCGCACAGGAGCTCATCGACCAGTTCGTAATGAAGCTCAGAATGGTACGTCACCTTCGTATGAACGCATACAACGAGCTTTTCGCAGGTGACCCTACATGGATCACTGAGGCAATCGGAGGACGTTTCACAGGTGGTAAGAGCAAGGTTACAAAGACTTCATTCCGTTTCCTCCAGACTCTTTACAACCTCGGACCAGCACCAGAGCCAAACATGACAGTTCTCTGGCACCCAGAGCTTCCAGAGGGATTCAAGAAGTTCTGCGCACAGGTTTCTATCGACACCAGCTCAGTTCAGTACGAGAACGACTCACTCATGCGTAAGGTAAGAGGTAGCGACGATTACGGTATCGCATGCTGCGTATCATACCAGGCAATCGGTAAGTCAATCCAGTTCTTCGGAGCACGTGCCAACCTCGCCAAGGCTCTCCTCCTCGCCCTCAACGGCGGACGTTGCGAGAATACAGGCACACTCATGGTCGAGGGTATCAAGCCGCTCAGCAGCGACGTTCTCGACTTCGACGAGGTAATGGAAAACTACAAGAAGGTACTCCACGAGGTTGCACGCGTCTACAACGAAACAATGAACATCATCCACTTCATGCATGATAAGTATGATTATGAGAGATCACAGATGGCGTTCATCGACACAAACCCTACAATCAACCTCGCATATGGTGTAGCAGGTCTTTCAATCGTTGCTGACTCACTCTCTGCAATCAAGTATGCCAAGGTAACTGCACGTCGCAACGCAGACGGCCTTACAGAGGGCTTCGACATTGACGGCGAGTTCCCAATGTACGGTAATGACGACGATAATGTTGACGTACTCGCACGCGACATCGTTCAGTTCTTCAACACTGAACTCTGCACACGCAAGGTATACAAGGATGCAATGCCTACTCTCTCACTCCTTACCATTACTTCAAACGTAATGTACGGAAAGAAGACAGGTGCTACTCCAGATGGTAGAGCTAAGGGCGTAGCTTTCGCACCAGGTGCAAACCCAATGCACGGACGTGATACTCACGGAGCGATCGCATCACTCTCATCAGTAGCTAAGCTCGACTACCACGATTCTAAGGACGGTATCTCTAACACATTCTCAATCGTGCCTAAGTCTCTCGGCCCAACTAACGAGGACAAGCTCGACAACCTCATCACTTTGATGGACGGTTACTTCGCGAAGGGTGCACACCACCTCAACGTGAACGTTCTCAACAGAGAGATGCTTGAGGATGCAATGGAGCACCCAGAGAAGTATCCACAGCTCACTATCCGCGTTTCAGGATATGCTGTAAACTTCATCAGACTTAGCCGTGAGCACCAGCTCGAGGTAATTTCAAGAACATTCCACGAGTCACTCAGATAATAATGATAAGGGTTCACTCTTACGAATCTATGGGAACATACGACGGGCCAGGACTAAGGCTCGTCGTATTTCTTCAAGGCTGTCCGTTCAAGTGCCTTTATTGTGCCAATCCAGACACAATAGCATTTGAGGGCGGCGAAATGACAGAAGTCGAGCACATCGTAAAGATGGCTATCAGCCAGAAGCCGTTTTTCGGAAGAAGAGGCGGCATCACTTTCTCAGGTGGAGAGCCGACAATGCAGGCGAAGGAGCTCCTCCCGCTCTATGCAAGGCTCAAGGAGGAAGGTATCAACATCTGCATCGACACCAACGGCGGCGGATGGAACAGCGACATTGAGGAGCTGTTCAGACAGACAGACCTCGTACTTCTGGACTGCAAGCAGTTCAACGATGAAAGGCACAAGAAACTGACAGGACGCAGCAACGAGCAGACTCTCAAGACTGCGAAGTGGCTGGAAGAGAACGGAAAGCCATTCTGGCTGAGATATGTCCTCGTGCCTGGCATCAGCGACTTTGAGGAGGACATCAGGGCTCTCGGAGAGCACTTCAAGGGATATAAGATGCTTCAGAGAGTGGAGGTCCTTCCGTACCATACCTTGGGTATTCATAAATATGAGACCATGGGACAGGAGTATCAGTTGAAAGACACGAAGACCAATACTCCCGAGCAGCTTGATAGAGCCATGGCGCTGTTCAACGAATACTTTGACTGCGCAGTCTTGAATTAGCCCTGGCACCCAATCCTCTACAAATCAACCACTTACAGAAACCGCGTGCTCCCCTTTAGCAGCACGCGGTTTCTGTATTCTATTGATTATTAATAGGTTGAGCGACAGGGCGTTATATTTGTATGTTTTTCGTATATTTGTCTGCATGAAAAAGGATGTTGCATTGGTGCTGTCCAGCGGTGGACCGCGAGGATGGGCATATATAGGAGCTATCGAGGAGCTTGTAAGCAGAGGATACAACATAACCTCTGTGGCAGGAACGTCTATAGGATCACTGGTCGGAGGCATTTATGCTGCCGGAAAACTTGACGAGGTCAAGCAGTGGCTTTACGGACTGGATGCATGGAAAGTATTCGGTCTGATGGACATTTCTTTAAGCAAGAACCATCTTGTAAAAGGAGACAAGGTAATCGAGGCACTGAAAGAAATCGTGCCAAATGTCAACATTGAGGATCTCGCCATACCATACCGCGCAGTTGCAGCGGATCTTTATACCGGAGAGGAAGTCGTGTTCGACAGAGGCCCTCTCTTTGATGCCGTCAGGGCATCGATCTCAATCCCATCTCTTTTCAGACCTGTCAAATACGGATACAGAACACTGGTTGACGGTGGAATAGTCAACACTATGCCATTGGACAAGGTAGCAAGGCACGAGGGCGACATCGTCGTAGCATTTGATGTAAATGATGTTGATGTGGACAGCATAAGGCAGACACTTATCAATGAGGCACGCATGGAGGAAGAGAGAGCAGCGGAGGAAAAGGAACTTGAGGAAGAGACAAGAAGCGTGATCAATGCCGTCAGGAACAATACTGCCTTGACATTTGGAGAGAAACTCAAGCTAGCAAGGGAACAGGGCAGAAAGGTATTGTCCCATAAATTCAAGGACGAGGAGCCGGAACCCGAACTGTCCTACGAAGACAACTACTACAGCATCCTATCCCGCACTTTCTCTATAATGAACCATGCATTGGCAAAGATTGCTGCTGAAAACCATAAGCCTGACGTGCTGATCAAGATGCCATTTGACGCATATGGCGAGATTGCAGACTATGCTAAGGCCGAGGAGATTTCACAGAGAGGCCGCGAGCTCATGAAGGCCGCACTTGACAGACACGAACAGATTTCTCCGCTAGGTCGAAATGACATTTAAAAACTAAACTATATGCTACGAAAAGCCAGAATCATTCTTGCATCCGTGTTCTTCATAGGTGTGACGCTGCTGTTCCTTGATTTCACAGGAACACTGCATGGATGGTTAGGGTGGATGGCCAAAGCGCAGTTCCTGCCAGCAGTGCTGGCACTGAACTTCGGCGTGGTCGCAGTGCTTATCCTGCTGACCCTGCTGTTCGGAAGAGTATATTGCTCTGTCATCTGTCCGCTTGGAGTGATGCAGGACATCATTTCATGGATCCACGGAAAGACAAAGAAAAAGAACCGGTTCCGCTTCGGATATTCTCCTGCCAAGAACTGGCTGAGATTTGGAGTGCTCGTGCTCTTCAGCATTGCATTCGTGCTGGGAGCACACTCTCTCGTAGCTCTGGTTGCACCATACAGCGCATACGGACGTATTGCAGCAAACCTCATCGCTCCTTTTTATCAACTTGGCAACAACCTGTTTGCCTGGATTGCTGAAAGAGTCGGAAGCTACGCATTCTACAGCGTGGACATATGGATCAAGTCCATTTCTACATTTGCGATTGCTACTGCAACACTGGTTACAGTAGGAGTCCTTGCATGGAAGCATGGAAGGACCTGGTGCAACACAATTTGTCCAGTGGGAACCATTCTGGGATTCTTCTCGCGTTTCAGTCTCTTTGCACCTATCTTTGACACAAATAAATGCCACAGCTGCGGGCTTTGCATGAAGCAGTGCAAGGCTTCATGTATCGACCTGAAAGAACACAGAATCGATTACAGCCGCTGCGTCGCTTGCATGGACTGCATTAACGTATGCAAGGAAGGTGCTGTACATTATGCTTTGAGAAGCCGGAAAAAGGAACCTCAGGACAAAGGCCGTAGAGCATTTATAGTGTCAACCGCTATTGCTGGAACTACTATTGCTGCAAAGGCACAGGAAATGAAGGTGGATGGCGGACTTGCAGCTATAGAGAGAGCACAGAAGCCTGAACGGCAGACCCCACTGGTCCCAGCAGGAGCTATCAGCCTGAAGAACTTTTACGAGCATTGTACTGCGTGTCAGCTTTGCGTAAGCGTATGTCCTGATCATGTCCTGAGGCCATCAACCACGCTGATGAACCTGATGCAGCCTGAAATGTCATATGAAAGAGGATACTGTCGCCCTGAGTGCAACAAATGTTCGCAGGTATGTCCTGCAGGCGCGATACGACCTATAACCATAGAGGAAAAAACTTCAATCCAGATAGGACATGCTGTAGTTTGTCTTGATAACTGCGTCGTAAACACTGACGAAGTAAGCTGCGGAAACTGTGCACGTCACTGCCCTGCCGGCGCTATCCGCATGGTAAAGAAAGACCCTGACAGCAAAAACTCATTGAGAATACCTGTTGTGAATGAGGAAAGGTGCATCGGCTGCGGAGCATGCGAAAACCTCTGCCCTGCAAGACCGTTTACCGCTATCTATGTGGAAGGCCATGAAATCCATAAAGACATCTAAGCCATGAAAAAGAATATAGATAGAAGAGAGTTCCTCAAGAGAGCAGGAACTGCCGGCATCATAATGGGAGGATTGGCTGCATGCAAAGGCTCATCGAATTCTACAGGTATGGATCCGAACGCACAAGATGGTAAAATGACCTACAGAACAAATCCCGGCAACGGAGACAAGGTCAGCATTCTCGGTTATGGCTGTATGCGTTGGCCTATGATCAAGAATGAAGATGGAAAGGACATCATCGATCAGGAGACTACCAACAGGCTTGTAGATTATGCAATCGAGCACGGAGTAAACTATTTTGACACCGCCCCTGTCTACCTGCAGGGCCAAAGCGAAAAGGCTACGGGAATAGCACTGAAGCGCTATCCGCGCGAAAGCTATTTCATAGCCACCAAGATGTCGAACTTCAGCAACCACAGCCGCGAGAACTCGATTGAGATGTACAGGAAATCATTCGAGAATCTCCAGACAGACTACATAGACTACTATCTTCTGCATAGCCTGAGCGGATATGAAGAATTTAAGAAGAGATATCTGGATAACGGAATAATTGACTTCCTCCTCGAAGAACGCAAAGCGGGACGTATCCGCAATCTTGGATTCTCATTCCATGGTTCACAGAAGGGTTGGGACGAACTGATGGAGACACATGAGCAATACCACTGGGATTTCGTGCAGATCCAACTCAATTATGTGGACTGGACACACCCCGGAGCCCGTAACGCAAAGGCCCAATATCTCCAGCAGGAACTTGAAAAGAGAGGCATCCCATCGATCATCATGGAACCACTGCTCGGAGGCCGTCTTTCGAAGGTTCCTGAGCACATCGCAGACAGGCTGCTTGAGCGCAATCCGAAAGGAAGCGTTGCTTCATGGGCATTCCGCTTTGCAGGCACACAAGAAGGTGTCCTCTGCGTACTCAGCGGCATGACATATATGGAACATCTCCAGGATAACGTAAAGACATACTCCCCTCTCGACGCACTTGACGAAAAGGAACTTGCCTTCCTGGAGGAGACTGCAGAACTCATGCAGAACTACCCTGCCATCCCTTGCAACGACTGCAAATACTGTATGCCTTGTCCTTACGGCATCGATATCCCTGCAATCCTTTTACACTATAATAAATGTGTAAACGAAGACCAGATTGCCACATCATCACAGGACGAAGGGTACAAGAAAGCACGCAGGGCATATCTGGTAAGCTATGACAGAGCGATTCCAAAGCTTCGTCAGGCTGACAGGTGCATCGGCTGCAAAGCCTGCATGGTCCACTGTCCTCAGGGCATCAATATCCCACACGAGATCCATAAGATCAGCTCTTACATCGAGAAACTGAAACGAAACAAACTATAACACCCTCAGTTTTAATAATACACAAAAGTCCTTGCCACCCAAAGGGAGCAAGGACTTTTTAAATTTAACCGTAGATCAAACAATTAGAGAACCGGCACCACTGACGTTGCCTTAGTAGCTGGCATGTAGTGGGTCTTGACAGACTCAGGGATTGCCTCTCTGGTGTATGTGACCGCATATTTGTCATTGATTACAGATGTCAGTACAAGAGAGTTACCAGACTTTGACACCTTATAATCTTGAGCCCATGGAGTATAGTCGTTGTATGTACCTGAGAGCACTTCTCCATCGAACTTATACTTACCCTTATATAGATAGTGCGGACCGTCTCCAATCTTCTGATACAATTCGAATGTATAGTCCTGTGACAATCCAAGGTAAACATCGATTCCGACACCTGACTCTGTGCCAGTGTAATGCCACTCACCCACAATCTTCTCAAGCTTTTCTGCCTCAGGGTCAGAGCATGCAGCGACAGCGAAGATAGCCATCGCGCAGAACAAAATATTTGATATTATCTTCTTCATGTTATTCCTGTTTTAGAGCCAACCGCCATTTTCCGCGATAGAATCACGTGAAAGGAGAGATACCTCTCTTGAGAACTCTGTTCCTCCCATCACTGCATCTGTAGCGACATTCGCACCACCTGCAATCGCATAAATTCTGATCTTTGCAGAGCCATACTTGGTACACTTCACGAACAGCCTTCCATTATTGATATAAGGCTCTCCTTCGATACCGAGAGTCTGACGCGCCTCATCACTTATCTCAATCTTTGTATATGTAAGATTTGAGGCTGATCCACCGAAACAAGGAACAAGGGACACCTTTACCTCCTCACCGATCTTAGCAACAAGGTTTGGAGTTCCCTCAAGATTCATAAGGAACTTCCATGTATCAATAGCACCAGTACCCATCTGTCTCCAGAATGGTGCAAGATCCAACATCACGCCGTTAGCGGTCTTTGAGCAGGTCTCGATATAATAATCAATATCATTCACTGATGAGTAAAGGATACTGATAAACTCATCGTAATCGAATGTCTTGCCAAGCTTCAAAGCATAGGAAAGACCGAGTGCAACTACACCTGACACGTGAGGACAAGCCATTGACGTTCCCTGCATCCAACCATAGTTAGAGTCATAATTTTCTGACTCTACAGCTGTGGTAGAAAGGATCTGGGCTCTCTCTGAAGTGGTCGACATATTGATCGACACGTCACCTCCTGGAGCTGCGATATTAGAGCCCGGACCGTAGTTTGTATAGTTAGTCGGAAGGTAATCCGGACCGAACGCTGTCACTGAGATGAACTCCTTATGCGCTGCAGGATAACCTGACATCGGAGTTCCGTCGTTTCCGGCAGCAAACACGATGATATTCTTATTTACTGGAGAACCATTCAACTGATTACCAAATTCACGAAAAAACTGGAGAGCTTTGAACTCCACGGAGTATGTGTTCTCGAATGTATTGTCTGAGGTCATAAATCCTCCTTCCTGACCATAAGAACACTGGAGAACTGAGGCACCCATCTGAGCGGCATAATGATATGCCCTCGCACGTGCTACGACAGTCGCCGAGCTTGAACCTGAGAACACCTGGCATGACATGATGCGGCATCCGTCGCCCTTACCTGTACCACCGGCAACACCACTGATTCCGATACCATTATTATTTACCGCTGCAACTGTTCCAGCGACATGGGTTCCGTGGCTGACATCACCTGGCTCATTCCAGCTGATCTCCTTAGGATACTTCTCGGTGCTGAGGAAGTTCCATCCGTGAATATCATCCACGTATCCGTTGTTGTCGTCATCGATACCGTTACCTGGCACCTCATTCTTATTCACCCACATATTGGCTGCGAGGTCAGGATGGGTATACTTAACACCCTCGTCGCAAACTGCTACAATGATTCTTGGATCACCTCCTGTAAGTCCCCATGCATTCTTGACATTGATGTCTGCACCTGTCCTTGAAGTCTCTGCTACACTCATATCCTTATTATTGATAT
Source organism: Bacteroidales bacterium (assembly GCA_017559545.1). Lineage (GTDB taxonomy): Bacteria > Bacteroidota > Bacteroidia > Bacteroidales > UBA932 > Cryptobacteroides. Next base: position 12,604 of record JAFYRK010000057.1, on the reverse strand, counting down.
AGTGCCACTGGTCCACAAGCATAGGATCATCAAACGGAAGATTGAACTCGCCATATCCTCTGCCTGCAAAAGGTTTCCACGCTATAGGAGCTTCGCTTCCAAACTTTCTCTCATACTCAGTATTGAACTGAATGCCCTTTACAACATTCAGTTTGGCCATACCCCCTGCAACGCGCTCTACGCTATCGTTCTCTGGGAAAGAAACCATATACCAACGATGGAGACCATGCTTGCGTGAGAGCTCATCATCTGTCTTAGGGAAAAGCTTCTCAACGTACTCGATTCCATATTCAGAGCAAACCTGCTCCCACTCAGGAACACTCTCACCCTGCGCAAGCTTCAACGCAGTCTCCTCCTCAAGATACAGGAGGAGTGTGCCGTCTGCCGCATTCTCAACGGTATTCACACACTTGGTCGCAAGTGGCGAGGCAGAGGATGGAGCCTGCTCCTGAGCAAGAGGCTCCTCCATCTGTGCGCAACCCGCAGCAAAGAAGACTGCCGGAAGCATGATACTGATAAATCTTCTTATCATATCTGTTTTCATTTTTAATTCAGATTGAGATAATTCTTAGGTTTTACCTGAGCACGTGCCTTTGCGAATGAGCTCTCGATAAAGCCCTCGAAAGTCTGCACGTAATTGTCAGGTCCCTGACGGATGATAGAGTCAAGAGCAGTCCATGTTGACTTTGCAACTGAATCGGAATCCTCATCAGCCTCCTTTCTCTCGTCAATAATCGGATTTGGATCGAGATCCTCTCTTACCAAGAGAATGCTTGTCACCATATCGATCAGACCAGCATAAGTCTTATGGTTAGGATCCTGATATGCGAGAACAGCAAAACCGTCAACGACCTCACCATAGTTCGCAAACATTCCTGAATCCACAAATGCCAGGTAACCGTCCCGCACGAATGCACCAAGGAGACCCATTCTACCGCCAAATGCACCACCTGACTGAGTGTACATATAGACTCCAGGATAGAACAATGTTCCCTCTGAATAGAAACTCTCGAATGCCTGCTCAAAGTTGTAGAGGACGTTGTCATAATAGATGAATGAGTAAGAATCATCCTCAAGACCGAAGTTTCTTGCCATAGGGAACAGTCCCTTGACGTTGATATACTCATATCCTTCAAGGCTTGGAGCATAATCAGCAGGGAATGTAGGCGATATTGTAACATCACCCAGATATGCCCTCGAGTACATGTCGCCTTCAAGTGCATAATAATGGTATGTGCCATAGAAGCCATCCTTTGTAAGAGGGATGAGGCTCATATCCACATTTGCAATGTCGTACTCTGCAAGTCTTGGATCCCAATCTCCGCCGGTCTTTGCCTCCGAAACAAAGTACTCCTCACGATATCCGTTGTATGCCTTGAGCACCAGAACATATTCAGTTCCAGGAGTAAGGTATCCCTGCTTGAGGAAGAGTCCTGAACCGTTAATCATATCAAGACTTGACTTTGTCATCTGCGACTGCTCAACTTCCTTCTTGACTGCATCAGGGTTTGCTTCCCACTTCTCCTTCAAGTAAATTCCCGCATGCAGACGGAGGATATTCTTTCCTGAGATATAGATTTCAAGAGAGTTCTTAGATGTAAGTCCCTCAGATGCATATTTATCTGAACATATCAGACCGGAGCTGAGAATGACAGTATTGGCATCATCGCCTGCCTTCAGATAACCAAATGATACTGACTTGGTAGCACAATGATTTCCCGCAATATCGAATCCGGCAGCCACTACAGTATACATTCCAGTCTTCTCAAACGAGTAATCCACTACAGTAGTCTTGGTTACCGTAGTAACCTCACCAACCTCAGCTTCCTTGACGATAAGATCAGCCTTCTCTGTCACCACAGATTCTGCAAGCGTACCCTCGAACACAGCAAGCTTCACCTGAGATATATCAGAACCGAGGGTGACATTCACCGGCAGATTACCATATATGTCTGATACCCCGGCAGTAACCGACATATCATATTCCTTCGCCCTATATCCTGGAAGAATAATGCGGTGCAGACCGCCTGAGTTAGTCTGATACCAACCCATTCTCTCAAGCTTCATCTGGAGCGAGCCATATGGGAACTCAATCACACCATCCTTCAGCGTTCCATACACCGAAGCGATAGATGGATCAAAATCATCTGAGTTGTCTGTCACATATGAACCTACGCTCATCATTCCATAGTCAGAGTGCATGATGACACCTGTCCTGAAAGTAGGGATCCACACTTTCTCTGGGTCAGTTGCATCAATGTATGTGTAGTTCTGCTCGACACAAAGGCTTGACACATTGGAATTGAACATTGAGCCGAGATAATCTGCATTATACACGTCATATGTCCTGTAGAAGCCTGGCTTATCGTCACGCTCCTGAAGAACGATGTTTCTTTCAATGTTAGGATTAGTCACCGCAAACCACTCTGGAAAAATACCGTCGCGCCATCTTCCTGTTGTCTCGCCATTTGGTCCGATAACGTCGTTCCACTTAACTCTGGTCACACTGAAGTTTATATGTGATGGATTAGCAGAGTACTTGGAAACGTATTCATCGCCCTCGATACGCAGCGTACATTCATAAGTGACAGCTATCTTTGCTGACGGAAAATGCACCACAAGTTCTGCCACCGGACTACCATCCTCAAAGAGAATTTCGTCAGTGGTAAAGACCTGGTAATTCGAATTGATTGATACCGGTACACGGATCTCTCCTCTCGAATTGGTTCTTCGGACAGTGAACGTCAACGTAGTCGGATCATCCGGCTCTATCTGAATATCACCAAGACCTTTCTGCGTAGGGAAATATACTCCATAGCAGTTCTCATTGTCCAATTCTCCTGGAGCATGCATCTCCTCCTGGACACATGAGGCCAAAACCATAGACAGCAGCGCTGTCATTATATATATAAGATTCCTTTTCATCTTCACACGGGATTTATAGGATTTCTATCTTGTCTGACGGATCAGGATTGTTGAGACTCTCGTTGATCGCTGTGTTTGACTGGAACTCAGCACGTGTGATCACAATGTTCCACTGAGGCGACCTACGCTGAGTCTTGCGCTTGAATACAACAGCATGGTTAGACGCCGACCTGTCGATAGGCTGGTCAAGACGCTTGTAGTCGAACAACAGGATGCCCTCACCCCAGAATTCAATTCTCTTCTGAAGAAGAAGCTCCTTCTTGAAGGTGTTGAGATCAGCACCTACCTGAATACGGTTGTAAGAAGCATCACGATAATCTTGCATAAAGTCGCGAAGCATGTTCACACCCTTTGAAGGGTCAAGATGGTATTCTGCTTCAATCTCGATAAAATGCATCTCTTCGATTCGCATGAGGCAATAATCGATAGCATTTCCGACATTGAAATCGTTGCACTCACCCTGTGCAGGTCTGAACTTGAGCGATGTGTATGGCTTCGCAGCGGGACGGCCACGTCCATCAAGGAATGCCTGCATGTCTGCCTCCGAACCTGCAAAACGATATTTGCCGCTTGTCCACTCTTCCTTTTTAGGTCCGAGCCATGACAGCTTTCTGAAATCTGTCTCTGGAATAGCGTCATAGAGGATCTGGCTTGCTCCGAACTGAGCATAAGCCGCATAACCCCATGATGCCTCAGATGAGATATGAGAAGTGAAAGTAAGCAGGTTGTTGAGGTTTTCAGCAGAAAGCGCGAGTCCCCATACCCATGCATTGTTTGATGAAGCGCTGTTGAATCCTGTGCTAGGATTTATCCACTGCTCTTTGGTAAGAGGTGTCTTTCCACTTTGGTCAATTACCATGCGGGCATACTCGGCTGCCTTCTTAAACATTTCCTTTTTAAGTCCGGTCCTTTCATAACCGAGCTCGAGATATGTACGTGCATAAAGGCCGTACACCATCATGACTGTAGGCTGAGAGAAAGTTGTGATTGCCGGATTGAGGTTCTCCTCAGCTCTCTTGAGGTCGTCAAGAATAAACTGATAGATTTCCGAACGGGTTGCACGTGGATTTTTCTTACAGTCGTCGATAGTGGTTTTCTCGTCTACGATAGGAACTGTAAGTTCATAGACGTCTGCAGGAATCGGAACCTCTGCATTCTCCTTTGGCTCGTAGAGACGCGCAAGATCAAGGTAGCACCATGCTCTGTAAGCATATGCCTGACCGAGATTATGCTTGAGTTCCACCAATGTCTCCTCGTCAGCACCGTCCTCGATTGCAGGAACCATAGATGCAATCACATCGTTAGCCAAACGGATCCAGGTGTAGTACATGTCCCAGAAATAGGCGCAATATGTATACTGGTGTCCCTGTGCCTGATTCAGGTCGTATGCGTAGAAACGGTTGTAGTAAGGGTTGTCAGCCATAGTCGCGATATCCTCAAGCATATGCTCCAGACGGAGGTGGATGCCAGGGATACCGAAGTCTGTATGGTCACCATATGAACCGGCATATCCTCCTGTTCCGGAAGTTGACATGCTGGCAGGCATGGCGTTGATCATCGACATCAGAGCAAAATCAGATGCCGACACCTGATCCTGTGTCACAGAACCGCCTACAGGAACAGTCTCCTGTATGCAGGAAGCCATGAACACGGCAGCAGCAAGAATTGCAGAAACCTTAAGTAATGTATTCTTCATATCTTTTGTCTCCTCTGATTAGAATGTAAGGTTGATTCCGCCTGTAATGGTTCTTACCGGCGAGTTGCTTGCATAGTTGGTTCCTCCAGAGAAACTGCCTCGAGGATCGAGACCCTGCCTGTATGAGGTATACCAGATATTGTCACATGCCACATATACTCTGATCCTGTCAATCTTCATACGGCTGGTAACATGTGAAGGGATTGTATATCCGATCTGTGCATTCTGGAAGTTAAGATAACTTGCAGGCACAAGGAAGCGGTCTGAAGAAGCGTTGATGTTCTGATCCTGATAAACAAATCTCGGAATGTCAGAGTTCCTGTTTTCAGGAGACCATGCCTTGAGGGCGTCCTTATGGATATTAGATCCGACTGAACCGCCTGGAGGAGACATGTAGCTTGCATATCCCGAGTCGTATGTAAGACCGCCAAGAGAATATGTGAACGCAGCTGAAATATCAAAGTTATAGAAGCTGAACGATGTTCCGAATCCTCCGTAAAGCTTCGGAGTAGGATCGTCACAGAGATATTCTGTTGCCTCTGAATATTCAGATGTCATTGTTGTTCCTACCACCTGTCCGTTAGCGTCAAGGATATCCTTATACCACATAGGGAGACCGTTTGTCTTGTCTACACCCGCATACTTAGGCATGAGGAAGGTGTTGAGAGGAAGGCCTTCTGCGACAAACTTGTTACCTGATGCGTATCCAAGATATCCGTCGATCTCACGGCTCTTGTGCTGATCTGGAAGCATGATGACCTTATTTGTGTAATGTGTAAAGTTCATGTAAGCATCCCAACGGAAATTCTTTCTATCCATGATTGTTCCGTTGACTGCGAACTCGATACCCTGGTTCCTCATGTCACCGATATTGTCATAATATCCGCTGAAACCGTAAGAGATTGGGATAGACACGAAATAGAGCATATCCGAAGTCAGACGGTAGAAGTACTCCAATGTTCCTGAGAGTCTTCCACGGAAGAGGTCAAAGTCAAAACCGGCGTTGAAGTTGGTATTGGTTTCCCAAGTGATGTCCGGGTTACCGATAGAACCTCTCTTGACACCGATCTCACCATCACTGTTAGTGATCGAGTACATATCAGTGTAGAGGTAGTCTGCGATGTTGTCGTTACCCTGAGATCCGATAGAAGCCTTGATCTTGAGCATATCTACCCAGCGGAGATTGAACCACGACTCCTGGTTGACCAACCAACCTCCACCGAGTGACCAGAAGTTACCCCAGCGATGGTCCGGATGGAAGCGTGATGATGCGTCACGACGGAATGATGCGCTGGCGAATATCTTGTTCATGTAATCGTACTGCGCTCTGAAGAAATATCCCTCGTTGTTATAATCAGAACGTCCTGAAGATGCTGCTTGGCCGTCAATTACCGCTCCACCGAGCTCGGTATTGGCAAGAGAGAAAAGCTTGCTCTTTGAAGCACCGAGGCTTACGCCTGTAGACTTATACCACTCATGTCCAAGGAGCACAGTCACATGATGTACTCCGGCAAAGGTTTTGTCCCAGTTCAGGAGCTGCTGGAGGTTCAGATAGAACGAACGTCCATGAGACTTTGAGATGATACCACCGTTGGCAGCAAACTGACCGTAGTACATATTGTTGATGCTTGTGCTTCGTGTCTCGTCCACTCCGACTCCGGCGTTGAATGTAAACTTGAAGTCCTTGAGGAAGTCAACCTCCAGGTATCCTGTACCGTTGATGGCGTTACCCTCGCTGTTGTTGGTGTCAAGAGTCACTGTCTGGAGAGCATTGGCATTACCGGAGATAGGACGCGACAGACCGGCGTTGCTTCCGTCACCGAAGTCATATCTCTTGTTACCGTACTGGTCATACTTGATGCTCTTGTCGGCATTTCTGAGATAGACAGGATAGATAGGAGCAACCATTGTCGCGAATCCGAAGATGTTTCCGACCGAACCTGCAGAGCCCTCATCAGAGTTACCGTTGTTCCAATTGAAGTTGGTGTAACCCATGTTCATACCGATCTTCAACCACTCCTTCGCCTGGTAGTCAGTCCTGATACGCGCTGTATAACGACGCATATCGGAACCGTCAACGATAGCCTGGTTGTTAAGGTATCCGAAAGAAGCGAATATCTGGGCGTTTCCTGTGGTACCGGCCACATTGACGTTATATTCCTGTCTGAGCGAAGTCTTGTAAGTAGCGTCCATCCAGTCATCAGGCTGAAGCCAGAACTGCTCGCCCATATAGTTCACAAGACGTCCTGGAGTCGCATACGGATTAAGTTTACCGTTGCTTCCGATGAGTCTCTGACCTTCCGGCACGGTGAATGTGAGATAGCCGAGACCTCCGTCTGACGCAACTCCTGTCACATTCTTGGCCGCCAACACATTGGCCTCCTCATTTGTCATTCCCTTCTCTATACGGTAATAGTTATAGAGGGCATTGTAATGAGTCTCATAGTACTGACCTGGATCTGTGATATAATCATAACTCTTAAGCGCCTTGGTGTTGAGTCCCCACTTAGCATCAACCGAAATCTTTGCCTCACCAAGTTTTGCCTTCTTTGTAGTGATCATGATCACACCATTGGCACCACGTGCTCCGTAAAGCGCATTTGATGCAGCATCCTTAAGGACGGTCATTGACTCGATATCGGCAGAGTTGAGGTTGTTCATATCTCCGTTGTACGGCACACCGTCAACCACATAGAGAGGCGCTGTACCCGCATTGATGGAGCTGACTCCTCGGATCATGATGGACGGAGAACTTCCAAGAGCTCCCGAAGATGTTGTCATCTGCACTCCGGCAACCATACCCTCCAACGCACGTGTTACGTCCGAAGATTGAGTTTTCTGGAGATCTTCTGACTTGACCACTGTAGCCGAACCGGTAAATGACTCTTTGGTAGCTGTACCGAACGCTACAACGATAGTCTCTTCGAGCATCTCTGAGTCTGGCGGAAGGAGGACATCATGGACAGCCTTTGATGCAACCTGCACCTCAACTTCCTTATATCCTACCGACGAAAAGATCAGGACACCGTCAGCCGGGACAGTAATGGAATAGAGACCGTCGGCATCTGTCATGCCGCCGGTCATGGTACCCTTAAGCTGGATAGCTGCGAAAGGGACAGACTCACCTGTGGAAGAGTCCTTTACAGTACCTGTTACGGTGATGTTCTGCGCACTTGCAAGAACACCGACCATCATCAGCAGGACTGTAAGAAAACACCTTAGCTTTGTCATGAATGTAGAATGTCAATATGTTAGTAATTGTTAATTTTCGGATCAACTAACAAATATACATTTTTATTGCAAGATTCCACACATTCTATAACAAAAATAGGATAATTTCTACAAAGGATTCTGCTTAAGCGCCCCTTTTGCCAAATCTATCTCCTCCTTAGGAATTTGAAGAACAGTCTTTCCGTCCTGCGGACCGACAGAAAATCCATCTCTGACGACAGTCATACCGTTCCTCCAATAGTCAAAAGCAATCTGTCCCTCGCCGAACAGTTCCTTCCTTCGTTCATCCATGATATCATTCATGGTCACAGATGTAACATCGACATATCCCTGTATCCTGTTCTTACGCAGCATATTAAGATAAACGGCAGCATCTGCCCCGGTCTTATATGCCGCCTCGGCCGCAATCAGGACGGCTTCAGAAAGACGGAAAACCTTGACGTTTGTCGTATAGGCCGGCACCGAAGCTCCGGCATTGCCAGGATATTTCAGAGGATAGTAGCCGGTATTATAATCCGGATCCCCAGACGGTGCAACGCTATAATCAACAACAGCCTGGCTTCTTACATCTGAAGGGTTCTCCTGCATCCACGCATAGAATTGCGGAGAAACGCCGTATTCGGAATATCCTTTCGGAGAAGCATAATATCCGGGAGCATAGCGCTGAGGATTGTATGTATCTGTCTGAAGATACTCCATCACAACCTCATCCGCACCCTCCTGCGACCATGATTTCATATAGTTTTCAATATTATACAGCCGATATGGGGATTCATTGATCAGCTCCTCAGCATCATCAAGTGCATCCTGCCAGTTACCGGCATACAGATTAGCACGTGCCCGCAGAGCCAAAGCAGCCCAATAGTTCATGTGGCCTGTATTCCTGTCCTTGTTCAGACCGCTGTCTATTGCCATTGTAAAGTCGTTGATGATGAAATCATATGTATCATCAAGACCGGCTCTCTCACCTATATAGTCAATATTGAAGACTTTGTCAGACAAGACTATACCCATCTGATTAGTGTTTCCTGACGTAGGGATCGGAGCAAAGAAAGTCGCAAGGTGGAAATGGAAGAGTCCACGCATCGCGTACAGTTCCGCAACGTATGGAGCGGCATCTTCCTGATCTTCAAGCAAGGCCGCCTTTTCAATGGCATTATTGATACTTGCTATCGCAGCATACAGATAGTAATAAGCGTTGTAGGTATCATTCGCCGTCATGGAGAATTGGGCCAGACGCGATGCATTCTGTCCCGACGATGCAGGCTGATATGAATCCGGACCTATCAGGTCGGCATAGATGGCCATCTCGGAGGCCACAGTCAGCATGGTGCCATACGTCGCGACATAGTATGCACCATTCACGGCGTTTGCGAGGTCATCGACGCTTGTGATTGCCGTATCCACGGTCACAGCAGTCGAGGGATCCTGATTGAGGGCATCACATGCTGCCGTCATCAGCACTACCGGCAAGATATATATTAACTTTTTCATTTTCAAACAGTTTTATAATGTAATATTCACACCGAAGACAAAGGACCTGGTCACAGGAACATCAGCCGTACGATAACCGTTGATGGCCACATCCGGGTCTATATCCGGAGTTGCAGACCAGATCATGAAAGGATTATTTGCTCTGAAATAAAGCCTTAGTCCACTGACTACCTTCTTCACAGGAGCATTGAATCCTACAGTGATTTCCCTCATTCTTATGTTATCAGTAGACTTTATCAGTCTGCTTGAGAATCTATCCCAACGGTAAGGGTTGTTCATTATCGGCTTAGGGAACCTGGCATCGGTATTCTGAGGAGTCCAGTAGTCTGCCGCATCATCAGCCGCGTTCATCGAAGCAGCTCGAAATCCGTCCGAATGGGTAAAGTATCCCGGATAATCGAACAGCGAGCCTCCGAACTGATATGAAATCAGGAAGGAAAGGTCAAACATGTTATCCATGAAAGTCATCGTATTGGTGATTCCACCGATGAAGTCAGGTAAAGCCTTGCCTACTATCGTACTTCCGGCTTCTGTGTAATAATTGGTCACACCCTTGGAATGATCCTCAGGATCCACCCAGAACTCGCCTAGTCCGTTATCCGGATTAACCCCCTTCCAGACAGGAAGATAGAACGAATATATCGGTTCGCCTTCCCTATGGATATACATACCTCCGTCACCATAGATTATGTCGCTGCCGCCATTAGGCAGACTCTCGACTGTAGATCTCTGCCATGTGAAGTTAAAGTCCGTATTCCATGTGAAATTCATCAGGCCGATGTTCAACGAACTGAGTTCGAACTCTATACCATCATTCGTCAGGTTACCAACGTTTGAAGTATAGCTGCTGAAGCCCGTAACCGCCGAAGCAGGCATATTGAAGATCAGCGAACTTGTGTATTTATTATAATACTCCAACGCTATGTCTATGCGTTGGTAAAGATTCCAGTCAAACCCCACATTGAAGTTACGCGACTTCTCCCAGCCGAGCGCATTGTTCTCAGGATTACTCCAGAATATGCCGGAACCTGTTCCATATCCACCGCTGGCAGAATACAAACCCTTGTAGGCATAGTACTCCGCCGGCAGATTGCCGTTGGTTCCATATGATGCCTTTATCTTGAAATCATGGAAGAGCCTTGAGACACCAGCCATGAACGGCTCCTTACTAAGTCTCCAAGCGGCAGAAACAGACCAGAAGTCTGCCCATCTGCTGTCCGGGCCAAGTCGTGACGAACCGTCTCGGCGATATGAGGCCGAACCATAATATCTGTTCTCATAATCATAGTTCACACTAGCCAGCACAGAGGCCATGAATCCTCTGTATGAAGCTCCTCCAACGCCATACATCTGTCCCACCGAAAGCGCATTAAGCTTATCGTTCGGGTAATTGTTTGCGCCAGAATAAGTATAGGAAACCCTATGATCCGCCACCTCGAATCCAGCCAGTGCTGAAATATTGTTACCTCCGAAACTATCGTTGAACTTCAGTACAGATGAATTTGTCAGGTCAGCAGTCTGGAAGATATATGTTGCGCTCAAGCCGTTGAGAGCCGCGCCGTCAATTGAAGACGGTGCCCACCAAAGATACTGCTTGTTATCTATATAGTCATAACCGAAAGTGTTTGTCAGACTGAGGAAATCTGTAAAATCCACTACAAGATCCAGACTTGACAGGCTACGCATCGTATGGGTCTTGTTGTATTGAGTATCACTGTCGAAGACAAGATATGGATTACCGGTCTGACCACTCCAGCTGACATATTCGTTCCAGCTGCCGTCTGGATTCTTCGGTTTCGCTGTAGGGTCGCTCTGGGTCAGCACTCCGATTGGGGTGGCATATCCCATTCCCTGTTCCTGTGTGCTTTGGTCACTATGACCTTTGGTTCCTGTGAACGATATCATCTGACGGACACCTACCTTCAGCCATGGAGCAACCTTGTGATCAACATTAACCCTACCCGAATATCTTTCGAAATAAGATCCGACTACGATTCCGTCTGTCTTGTCGTATCCCAGACCGGCATAGACCTTTGTCTTCTCATTTCCTGCGGTGAGGCTCAGCTGATGGTTGGTCAGAATGGCATTTGTAAACACCTGATCTGTCCAGTCAGTACTGGTCTTTCCGCTAGGGTCTGCAGCCATTGACGCAATCTCATCTCCGGTATATCCATATGAATACGCCGGGTTTATAGCATAAGCATTATCACCAGCATCCTTCAAGTACTGAAGGAACTGCGGACCATCAAGCATACGCAAGGCCCTTCTGTTAGCCTTGTTGCTGACACCGACCTCACCGTTATATGAAACAGAAGTCTTTCCTTGTTTGCCTTTCCTGGTGGTAATGATTATGACTCCGTTTGCAGCGCGAGAACCATAGAGAGAGGCTGCCGCAGCATCCTTAAGAACTGTCATGGACTCGATATCTTCCGGATTGATGGTATTCAGGATACCCATGCTCTTGTAACCTAACTGCAGATCACTTGCAGTCGAAGATGACATGACCACACCATCAATAACGTACAGAGGTGCTGTATCCGCAGATATGGATCCAACGCCTCTTATCTGAACATTTCCGGCCGAACCCGGATCACCATTATCCGAAGCGATACGCACTCCGGACACCTTGCCTATCATTCCCTTGTCGATAGACTCGCGAGATGCATTCGCGATTGCTTCGCCGGAAACCTGGGATGCAGATCCTGTGAAATCGGACTTGGACATTAAACCATATGCCACGACAATCACATCATCCAGATACTCCGTATCCTCTTGAAGAATGAAATTGACGGTATGTTCTCCCATGACAGGTTTATCTTGAGAAACATAACCTAGAAACGAAGCCTCAAGCACAGCATTTCCCGGAACCACGATCTCATACCGTCCATCCGAGTCGGATGTAACTCCTCGTGTCGTGCCTTTGACTAGAACTGTCGCACCTTCAAGAGGATAACCCTCCTGATCGGTGACCGAACCTGTAACTGTCAGGTTCTGCGCTGCCGCTCCCGCTGCAAAAGCGATCGTTGCGGCCAGCGTAATTACGATTTTCCTGATCATAACCAACGATTTAATATTTTCATTTCAGACGTTGGTTGTCGGCATCCCAAAAAATCTGCCAAAATCGAGTAGGAGGAAAACAAAAGTAGGTTTTCCTCCTACTTTTGTTTTCCGACCTCTCACACCACCGTACATGCGGGTCCGCATACGGCGGTTCCTTATCTGCAATGATACTTTTCGTAGTATCCCATCAGTGACGGG
>JAFYRK010000056.1 GCA_017559545.1 Bacteroidales bacterium | reverse complement strand
AGGCCAGACTTTTGCCGCCGGCTTCCTTCAGATTCCACCTCACGATGGACACCCTTGCCTTTGGCTATATGCTTCCCGTCATTAGGGCACATTGGGGACTTTCACCCGTTAGAGCATGCCCATGCTGGGCGTACCGAAAAACGGCAGTCCGAAATAATCCGAACTGCCGTTTCAGCATTCTATAAAATCTTAGAAAGTATATCCAAGAGAGAGTGCAAGAGTATTCTTTGCCGCTCCTGAACCGATCAGGTAAGCAAGATCAAGTTTGAGGCCAATGAATTTCACACCAGCTCCCACTGAAGCGTAAGATGGGATAGGTGACTGACCGCCATAACGATAACCTGCCCTGACTGTAACGAGGTCGCCATAAGTATATGCGGCACCTGCTGCAGCCGCGAACCATCCACTGAAATAATAGTCTGCATCAAGAAGAGCCTCAACTGCATGCTTACCGGCAAAAGTAGCCTCATAACCAGCTCCAACTGCCGCAGAAGATGGAAGAGCGAAGTGAGTTCCGCTTGCAGATGTCACGTCAGTACCTATGTCAGCGACTCCGGCTGTAACTTTAACGCCACCGAACTTCGCCATAAAGAACACGTCAGCTGCGAAAGCGCCATAAGACTGTCCCTCAGCAAGCGTACTGGCAGCATAACCGATGTTAGCTCCGAGAGACAGGAATGGGAGGAATCTGTATGCCAGGCCAACATTTGCATGAATGTCAGAAGGCTTGAACTGTCCCTTTACCGCACCGTTTGCATCTGTAATATCGTATCCCTGGTTCATTCCATAAAGAAAACCTACAGCCACGCCGAACTTCTGGTTCATGTTGAAGGCAGCACCAACGTTGACCATATTGGATCCTACAGCAGTTGGCTGCCACATAGTGTAGCCGGCTGCAACATCCATCTTAGCGTCAGAAAAAGGAATCGCAGCTGCATTTGAGAATGAAGCATTGGCGATCGAACCCGTCTGAGTGAGGTTTGCACCAGCAGTTCCAAGACTTGCCGCATCTGTCTCAGCAGCGGTGAACGGAAGCGCCTGTGCACCTGCAAGAGCAGGGAAAAGGAGCATGAGCGCTCCTGCTATATAAATGATCTTCTTCATGACACTAGAGTTTTACAACGTTCTTCTTATACTCCTTACCTCCAAACTTCACCTGAACGGAATAAGTTCCAGGCATATACGAAGTCATATCAATCCTTGCTGGTTCCTGAGCACTTACCTTCATCTTCTCATGGAACATCACCTTACCTGTTGAGCTAGAGATAATGATTTCAGTATCAGCTAGATCCAATGTAGCCACATTCAGATAATCCTTGACCGGATTAGGGTAAAGTGACAACGGATCCGATGGGTTCTTTACCGTCACCCTGAACTCGAAGACTACATTCTGACCACGCACATCTGTGGCAGTAATCTTAACATCAACGGAACCATATGAAAGAGCTGTCACATAAAGCTTGTCCTGTCTTGGAGTAACATTGACAACCTTCTCGTTTGACACCACGATATTATACTTAAGCTGCTCACCGTCAGGATCGTTGACATATTCAGTCATATTGATAATGAACTCCTTGCCCTTGGATGTAAGAAGAATATCCTCAATCTCCTTCAGCATGACAGGGGCAACATTATCAAGAACTTCAAGATTGATGGTCTTGCTTGTTACCATTCCGTAATCATCGGTTGCCTTCACCACAGCATTATATTTGCCCGGATCCACATTCTTTCCCACAACCTTGAAGATATATTCTCCTGCCTGAAGTGATGGCGTGAAAGTATGCTCAATGTCACATGTAAAATCAACTTCTACCTCGTGATCGTCGGGATCATTGACATAAATCTTCACTTCAAGAGTTTCAGAAGCCTTTACCAAGAACGACCCATCATTCTCGACATTTACTACAGGCGCATTGTTAGAAGCAGTATCAAACTCTTCTATCTCAGATGCCTCGGCATAATTGCGACCATATGAGAACGCAAGGACTTTCACATAATACTTCTTGTTGAACTCGAGTCCTTTGACTACGAAGTCCACCTTATCTCCTGCTGAAGCCTCCGGAACACACACATCAAAACCAACATTACTATAATTCGAAGCTGTTGCTGCCTCTAACTTAGTCTTGTCTGTACTATAAAGGGCCAGGTATCCATAAGCAGACTTGCCGTCAGAATCCGCTGTCGCTGTCCAAGAAAGGTCCATGGTATTTGCTCTTGCTGAAGCTGTAAGGTCAACAACCTGAGCCGGAGCTGCGTCATCTCCATAAACGACTGCTCCCAACGCATCAACTAAAGTTCCGATCTTATATGAAGCCGGAATGGCTATGGAATTAGACCCTTTGAGAAGCTTTTCCTTAAGCATCACGTTTGTAAATCCAGGGCCTCCACAACACGATACAACGAGGGCGGCAACTCCAGAAACATGAGGACACGCCATTGAAGTACCGCTCATGCTTCCATATCGACTATTTGGAAGTGTACTGATGATATCTGTACCTGGTGCCGCAAGGTCAACCCAAGCTCCGTAGTTCGAGAATGATGACTTTATACCGTTGCTAGCTATTGATCCGACAGCAATCACTTCATCGTATCCAGCAGGAGAACCATATTCAATGTTATCGTTACCAGCGGCAAAGATAACTACGCCACCCTTCATCGGTGATGTCTTAAGCTGGTCTCCATTGTTATCACATCCTGCATACTTGATAAAATAGTCAACTGCAGCCTGATCGGAAGCTGAAATTCTAGAGGCCTTGGCAGCGTCAAGCTCCGTACCTGTGACCACACCGTCACCATTGTCATCAAAAACATAGCCCCAGCTGTTCTGGCTGATCACTGCACCATTATCTGCGCCAAACTTGATTGCGGCAGCTGCCGGTGCACCTTGTGCCCCGTCCTTGAATATCTGGCATGACATAAGCTTGACTCCAGACTTTCCTGCAGCCTTATCACCTCCTGCCACACCGACTATTCCCATACCATTGTTACCTACAGCTGCAATAGTACCTGCAACGTGAGTTCCATGATCGCCCGGAATGATTGTCGAAGTCTTATCATAGGCATTGTAATGACGACCCGCAGGAAGACAGTTTGCAGCAAGATCAGGATGGTTAAGCTGTATTCCATCATCCACAACAGAGACAATGACATCTGGATTACCGGTAGTATAATCTTTCCACACCGGAGCCACATTGATGTCATAATCAGGATTTGAAACGTTATTCAGTCCCCAAAGTTCAGGCAACAGGTCATTGAATTCATGAATCTTGATCTTTCTGACAGGCTCGATAAGCTCAACGCCAGGAAGACAACCTAATCCCTCATCGGCCTTAGTAAAAGGAACAATCTCAGAATATTTAAGGACATACCATCGGTGCAATCCCTCCCTTCTGGTTCTGATTTCATACTCACCTGCATGCGGAAAGAGTCTTTCCATTGAGGTCACACCGATCTGCTCAAGCATGTCATCAATACCAGCAGACTTTGTCTTCATTAGACCAAGTTCCTGGCAAGCCTCGAGCTGAGCTGTAATTTCCTCACTGAAGAGGACAACACACTCACCACTCTTGAATGCACCCTCAGACGCTACAGACACTTCGTCCTGTTCCGGCTGGGACTCCAGCTGCTCACTCACGCATGAAACAAGCAGAAGGGCAGGAAGAATGGTAAAAAATAAACGCTTCATAAATCTGTCATCATTAAACTTTAAAAGGTGGGCGGTCAAAGACCGCTCACCTCAGCATGTATAATCAAGTATGTTACTTCTTTGTAAATACCAAAGGACCGTCAACGATCTCTGCAAGACCGCCGTCTGCCAAAATAGCCAAAGCATTCGGAATTGTCAAGGTAGAACCATCCTCAGAGAGTTCCATCTTGACATCTGCCAGTCGTGAGCCACCATCAACATATGTAGGGGTAGAAAGGCAGGCAATACTCAAGACAACACCTGGTGCGTCAAAGATAAGTCCTTCCTCATCAGTTGCAGTATATGAATCCTGCACTATGGTAAGCTGATTCTTCGCTTCGTTGGCTTTTGCATCAACAGTGTTATATCCATTCGCCGAATCGTAACCAAAATATGCCGCCAACGGATCAAGGTCGTAAACAAGAAGATTGCTCCATGTCGGATCAGACTCATCACCCTCAATCAGCATAGACCAAGAATAAGTTAATCCCGAATAACCAACTGCTCTTGCGTTCCACTCTCCGATGAACATCTTGAGAGGGTGGTTATCATCCTTGATTCTCAGCTTTGCAATATTGCTGCCACCTACAATGAATCCTTCAGTTGCGCTGGCAATGGAAAGTTCAAAGTCCTTTGTTCCTGTACGTGCATCGTCATAGTTAATGCCGATGACGATTTCCTGCGTAGTTTCATCTGCACCAAAGGTAAGAACACCTGAAACCGGAGAGATGATCTCATAATCAACGCCCTCCACAGCCTTGCCGTCTATTGTCTTTACCGATACAGAAAACTCTGCTCCTGTAGGATTTACAATAGTGACAGGAATCTTGACTTCCTCCACATCCTCATTGAAAGAATATGACGTAGAGTCAAAAGTGGCAAAAGTCATGTGTTCAAACTCCACCTTTCTTCCACATGAAGCCAGAGCCATGACTGCTGCAGCAAAAAGTAATATATTCTTCTTCATATCTGAAATATCAATTAACTGTTATTATTCAGCACCATAACCTGGGTTCGGTACGAGATTCTTATTAAGCTTGAGCTCATAAGATGGAATCGGCCAGCAAAGCACATAGTCATCGGCCTCGATTTTCCTCTCATCGAAGTACTCGCCAAGGTTAACGAGGTTTGCATTAACAGCAGCTGTCTGTGCAGGTCTGCCATCGAATCCGATATGCCAGCGCTTGAGACAAGTCAGACGAAGGCCCTCACCTACAGTCTCCTTGAACCACTCAAGCTGAATATTCTCAAGAGTTGGCTCAGTCTCGTTTGCACTACGGGCCTTCTGAAGTGCGTTAAGCGACTTCTTAGCCTTTGTTGTTTCATTTGCAAGAAGATGAGCCTCAGCAGAAATCAGATACATCTCGCTGAGCATCAGCGCCTTTGCAGCATGTGCACCATTCTCGAGTGTTCCCACCTGGAAACCCGGAGATGGATTACCGATATACTTGATAAAAACATAGATGTTCTTATGACGGGCACCGTTAACAAAGATCGGATACTTAGTGTTAGAGAACCAGGTTCTGAAACGGAGATCGTTCTGCGAGTAAGAATCAATCAGCTTCTTTGACGGGATATAGTACGGCTGGAAGTATGCTCCCTTTGAATCACGACTCACCTGAGTATAGATAATATTGGCAACCTGACCCTCGCCAGTACCGTCTGCGTACAACTGCAGGATAGCCTCAGAACCTGAATCGCTATGGAACTCCGCATTCATTTCATTTACATTTGAAGAAAGCTTATAGCCTGCCTCGGAATTGATAACGTCATCGGCCATAGCAGCTGCAGACTTATAATCCTCAATATCAAGATAGTAACGTGCAAGAAGCGCATAGATAGCATCCATTGTAACATCTTCAGACCTTGGAGTTCCCTGATAAACCTTACCATCAAGCAATTCCTCTGCTGTGAAAAGGTCCTCTTCTATCTGATAATAGACATCCTCCACTGTCGCACGTGCCGGCTTTTCATTGATATCGAACTCAAGTACGAGTGGAACACAAAGATCGTCGGCTGCTGTATCAGGCTCATAGTCCGGACCGAAATGACGGGCAAGGTTCAGGTAAGACGATGCTCTACAGTAAAGAGCCGTTCCCTTGAGCCATTCTGCATCTTCAGCAAGTTCCTCATTATAGAATTCAGACTCTGGATCAAGGATCATGTCTGACTGCTCGATAGCGATATTGTAGTTCTTGATAGCTGAATAGTGACTTGCCCACATTGACTCGGCATAAGAATCACTTGTAGTGAAACTTGCGTCAGTTCTATGCACAGAGCCATAGTTATTACCATAGCTGGTAAGCGAGTTGAAACCGTCACACATCACCTCTGTACTCTGAGAGAACACACCATAATGAAGGCTTCTATATGATGCAAGAACACCATTTCGGAAACTCTCGATATCCGACACGCTGGTGAAGATAGGCTTATCCTCATCAATTACGATAGCGGTGGTAGGGCGTGGATCAAGATCGCATGATGCGACCAATACCGCAACAGCTCCACCAAGGATAATATTCTTTAATATATTTTTCATTGTTAGTATTCTTTATAAGGGTTCTTGATTAGAAAGTAAGCTCAAGACCGAAAAGGTACTGCTTAGAGTTACCTACACGACCATATGTAAGGTTTCCTGCAACCTCAGGGTCAACACCTGAATAATTAGTGAGGCAGAAGAGGTTACGTGCAGTGAAAGAGAGCTTGAGACCATTAAGAACCTTCTGTGTTCCGAGAAGATGTCTTGGGAAGTCGTAAGCCACCTGAAGATTCTTCAGGCGGAGGAAGTCTGCCTTCTCAAGAAGGTGGGTATCGAACTGCATGATTTCGCCATCCTTCCAGCTTGGGTACTTTGCATCTGTATTGTCTGGTGTCCAGAAATCCTGAACATCCTTATGCTGTGTACAGTCAAGGTTCTGGTAAGGGTTAGCATAGAAGAATGCGTCGTTGTTGATGAGATACTTGCCAAGGACGTATGAGAAGTCGGCCTGGAATGAGAAACCTCTCCAACCGCCGCTGAAGCTGAAACCACCGTTTACTGGCGGATTAAGTCTCTTACCTGTGTTCTGAGTAAGACCTGCTTCATCGAAGTTCTCAGTCACCTGTGACGGATCCATGGTTGTCTTATCGACATTCTCGCCAGGGACGTACCACTGCTGCTTACCGTTCTCAGGGTTGACACCAGCGTAGATAGGATAATAGAATGATACAGGCTCACCTACTACATAAGCAAAACCGTATCCTACCATCTCCCATCTATCAAGTCCGTTAAAGAGCTCTGTCACCTTCTCAGCATTCCAGTTGAATGTTTTATTGAAACGGAGGAAGTGATCCTTTCCTCTGAGAATATCAACTCCGAGAGTGATATCAACACCCTGGTTAAGGAGACCTCCGACGTTTGCATAAAGGCTTGAGATACCGGTTGTATAGTTATAAGGAACGTCCATAAGCATAGACGAAGTCTTTCTGCGATAGTACTCGATATTGAAGTCTACCATATCGGCAATACGACCGTTGATACCTGCTGTGAAGAGCGACTGCTTCTCCCAAGTAAGGTCATAATTAGATGGCTGAGCAAGACCGAGCGAGCTTCCTGCTGCATAGTCTGACATCGCACCAACAAGAGCAAGATACTGATAATCACCAATTGAAGCATTACCCTGAGTACCATAGCTGACCTTTGCATTGAGATCTGTAAGCCAATATGCGTTCTGAAGGAAAGACTCTCTCTTCATCTTCCACATAGCACCGGCTGCCCAGAATGTCGCATTCTTGTTGTTTGGACCGAAACGTGAACATGCATCATTACGTACAGAAGCATCGAAATAGTACTTGTCCATGAGAGCATAGTCAACGCGACCGAAGAATGAGAGGAACTTACCCTCAACGAATGACTCACTTACTGAGTTCTTCTCATTTTTACCGTTCTGGAGATTTGTAAGGCGATCATCAGTGATACCTTCTGTACCTGCAGAGAATGCATCATAGTACTCTGCTACGCCCTCCTGTCCTGCGAGGACAACGATCTGGTGCTCATGACCGATATTGAATGCGTACTCAATTGTATTTGTTATAGTAGCAGTATACTCAAATCCTGCAGACCTTGACCTTGTACCATTACCCTCTGTTGCAAGGAATGAAGGCACTCTCTTTGAGTCTGCCATCGAGATATAACCGTCAAGACCTGCACGTGAAGCAATCTTGAGGTTTGGAATAGGCTCGATCTCCACATTGAATGCTGTGAGGAGGCCGTAACGATGAGACATATTCGGAAGGTTCGCCACATAGTATGAAGGAGTATACATACCATCCGGGAACTGCTGCTCAAAAACATCACCGTTCTCATCCACAGCCGGATAGAGAGGGTTATTGAGGTAAGAAAGACCACCGGCTGTATAACCTGCACCGCCTGATGCACCACCCCAGTTAGGGTTTGTTGACCTCTTGTCGTATGATACAGCAACATTTCCAGCCACCTTGAGCCACTCCTTCGGACGACCCTGAACGTTTGTACGTACAGTGTATCTGTCATAAACGTTACCGATAGCTGTACCTCTCTGATGGAACTGAGATGCACCAATCATGTACGCTACCTTCTGTCCACCACCTTCTACGATAACATCGTTCTGGAACTGTGGATTATTGAACTGCTGGTAGTAGTTGTACCACTTGGTATCTGCATCAAAGCCCTTGTCTGTATAAGTGACTCTGATCTGCTCAGGAGTCATGAGACCTGATCTTGTCCAGAATTCCTTAAGCTCAGGACCTGACAACATATTCTTATAAAGAGTCATATCGGCAAGAGTAGATATACCTGCCTGGCTTCTGAACGAAACAGATGCCTTCTCTGCATTGTATGCACCTGCTCTTGTAGTCACGACAACGACACCGTTGGCAGCACGCGAACCATAAATAGAGGTTGCTGACGCATCCTTGAGGATGGTGATGCTGAGGATATCGTTAGGGTTCATAGCCTGGATTGCACGGCTACTAGCCTGCATACCGTCAATGATGTAAAGAGGAGTCGAAGACGCTCCGAGCGATCCCTGACCGTGAAGCTGCATAGACACATTGTTCTCACCTGCGACACCACCGGTAGTCATGACAGAAAGACCTGCCACCTGACCCTGAAGCTGGTCGAGAGCTGATGAAGACGGAGCTGTCTTGATAGCATCTGAATTTACTGTTGTTACCGATCCTACGATGGTTCCCACCTTCTTTGCTGAACCATAACCGACAACCACTGCATTATCAAGTGTTTCCGCATCTACAGGAAGATCACAGTTGATCTGAGCCTTTCCTTCAACAGCAATCTCCACTGAATTGTATCCGATAGAAGAGAATACGAGAACCGCATCCTTGGATACAGTAATAGAGTACTGTCCATCTACATCAGTGTTGACGCCGTTCATCGTTCCCTTCTCGTGAACCGATGCGAAAGGTACCGGCTCACCATTAGAGGCGTCAGTCACATTTCCAGTGACCGTCAACTTCTGTGCAAAGGCAGTAGAAGCGACCATCACCGCTAACGCTGTGAGAAATAGTTTGATTTTTCTCATAGTAGTTACTTTTAGTTGTTTAACATTATTATTTATATTTTTTCTTTTATCGCGTCGCACACGGGATAGCGCGAAATTTCCCGACCTACAAAGGTCGTGATTTTCTTTAACAAATCCAAAGTTTTCAGCATCCAAATAAAGACATCGGGGACAAGCGGCAATACCGTTTGTCCCCGATGTCAATATAACTGTTTCAGATTAGAGTTCCCAGGCAAGAGCCGAAGCGCCGAGAATGGCTGCATCTGACTCCTTGAGCTCTGAGTAAACCACCTTCACCTTGTTTTTCCACAATGAAAGCACATTTGCGTTCATAGCCTCCTCGATAGGAGCTGTGAGGAATTCCTTCGCACGGGCAAGACCACCGAAGAGAACGATTGCCTCAGGGGCACTGAATGCGATGAAGTCTGCAAATGAACGACCAAGAATCTTTCCTGTAAACTCGAAGATCTTAAGAGCGAGCTTATCACCCTCCTTTGCAGCTTCATAAACATCCTTTGAAGCTATTGTATCGAGATTTCTGAGAACTGATGGTTCGTCTGAAAGCTCAAGCCACTCGCGCGCTGTACGAGCTACACCTGTAGCCGACGCGTATGCCTCAAGACATCCTGTCTTACCGCAACCGCATGTACGTCCGTTGTTAAGGACTGCTGCTGTATGACCAAGCTCACCAGCAAAACCGTCGTGACCATATACAACCTCACCGTTGATTACGATACCTGAACCTACGCCAGTACCAAGAGTAATCATGATGAAGTTCTTCATGCCGCGAGCTGCACCGTATGTCATCTCACCTACCGCTGCAGCGTTTGCATCATTTGTAAGAGCAACCGGAAGACCACCCATAGCCTCTGAAAGAAGTTTTGAAAACTCAACTCGACTACGTCCCCAAGGAAGATTTGGAGCATTCTCGATTGTACCTGTATAGTAGTTTCCATTAGGAGCTCCCACTCCGATACCTCTGACCTTGCCCTCTGTACCAGACTCTGCGATAAGTTTCTTCACTGCCTCTGCGAGCTCTGCGATATAAGGCTCTACCTGGTCATAAGTGTCTGTACGGATTACAGTCTGTGCGAGGACTGTTCCTCTTGCATTTACCACACCGATCTTGGAAGTCTGTCCTCCCACGTCGATACCTACTACGAATGTTGAATCCATTTTAATATTGATTTGGAGTTTATATGGAAATTAAGCTTTCTTTACCTTTGAACCAGCAAGACCGAACCAGAAGATGAATGCGAGCGATGCTACGAGCACCCAGTAGCTTGGCAGGTAACCTGCAGCATCAGCAACAGCACCCTGGATGAGTGGAAGAATACCACCACCGCATACCATCACCATGAAGAGACCTGATGCGATTGAAGTATACTTGCCGAGGCCCTCAACTGCAAGGTTGAAAATCGCGCCCCACATAACTGAAGTACAGAGACCGCAGAGAACGATGAAGAGGATTGATACAGGAACCAGTGTTCCGAGCATGCCGATAACGAGAGTCTCTGGGAGGAACATACCGAAGATGAGGAATACGATAGCGGCTGCACTCACTGCCATGATCATTGCACGGCTTGATACCTTACCACCGAGAACACCACCAACAAGACGGCCGATGAGCATAAGGAACCAATATGCACCTACGAGTGTACCCGCAACACCAGCAGCCATTCCGAGACCATCAGCTGAAGTCATGTAAAGGTTAGCTACGTTAGGAATACCTACCTCAATACCTACATAAAGGAAGATAGCGATCACACCGAATACGAGGTTTCTGTATGAAAGTGCGCCCTTGATGCTGTCCATAACGCTCTCCTTCTCTACTGCTGGAGCCGCTGCTGCAGCCTCGAGCTCTGGCTCAGGAATATAAGAGAAGAAGATGATCACGAATGCGAGAGCGAAGATACCCATAGCGATGAAGAGAGCAGGGTTAACGTCAGCAACCTGAGTTCTCTCTGTAACCTCACCGATGAGGTAACCTGCGAGTACAGGAACGATTGTAGCTGAAAGTGAGTTGAGTGAACCTGCGAACTGGATAAGCTGGTTACCCTTGTTTCCACCACCTGCGAGAGTGTTGAGCATAGGGTTTACAACTGTATTGAGCATACACATTGAGAAACCTGAAACGAATGCTCCGAGGAGATAGATCGCGTAGCTTCCGAATACACCTGAGAGGTATGAGATACCTACACCTACGAAACCTACGGTTACAGCAGCGAGAGCAGTAAACTTGTATCCTCTGCCCTTGAGGATGAATCCTGCAGGGAGACCCATGAACGCGTAAGCGATGAAGTTCGCAGCGTTACCGAGCTGGGACATAAGGTTAGTGGCACCGAACTGCGCCTTAGCGATGATACCCATAGGATTCTGAAGTCCTGTCACGAATGAAATCATTGCAAAAAGGAAGAAACAGATTCCGATTGCAAAGACATTACCTTTGTTCTTGTTCATTTTGTTTGTGTTTTTATGTTAAAAATTATTCGTTGTCAGCAAATCGCGCCTAAGGTACGAAAAAAATCGACACAATAAGCCAAAGCGCCCCACATTTCGACCAAAGTCGAGGGGATAATATAAAATTAGCAGGGTTCCCTCCCCAAGGAACCCTGCCGTATATAAAACGAACTTAACAAATAGACACGAAAAAATTTCTAATGTCTTTTGCAAAGTTAATAATTATTATGGATTATCCAAACTTTAAGAAATATTTATAGAAAAGCAGCCAAAATTTCGTAAATTTATTAAGCATATACTATCATGAGTTCCTATACTCTGTCGGTGTCATACCAGTGCGAGCCTTGAAGAACTTGTAGAACACAGACTGGTTCGGAAAGTGTAGACGATACACAATTTCCTTGATCGTCACACCCGAATACTTAAGCAGATTCTTTGCTTCAAGGATCACGTACTGGTCGATCCATTCAGGAGCAGACCTTCCTGTAGCATTCTTGATCAGTTTGCTCAAATATTTTGGAGTAAGGCACAGCTTATCCGCATAAAAACCCACGTTACGATACTGCGTATGATACTCGGAAACGAGTTTTATGAACCTGTCAAATATAATCTTGCTGCGGGTAGTCTGGGTCTGATCAACAGGCTCTCCCCTCTTCTTCCACACGCCCATCAGCATGTAAAACATCGATGACAGCAACGACAACATAGCCTCTCTCTTATACAACGACTCGGAATCAACCACCCTGGTAACAATCTCCAGACCGCAGCGGACCATCTCTATCTCTTTCTCAGTAAGCCTGACGCTCGGATTAGCCATCATCGACATACCCTCATTGAATATCTTATTCGCATCAAGCTGCATGCCTTGGAGAAACTCCTTGGACATAGCCACGCACACATAGCGAACCTCTTCCTTTGGTACATCCAGAATCTCGTTCACCCTTATTATATTGCCGGGAACATTCATAAAGATCATCCCCTCTTCAATCTGATATTCGGTAAGATTCACATTCAGACGGATCCTGCCCTTCACACAATAAAGAAGCATGTAACCATCGAAACGGCATGGATACCCCAGAGGTTGGCTATCTTCCGAAAGCTTTATATCCATCACATAAAAATCGTCGCCATAGCACACGCGAGGCGAATCTGGGAAAAGATTCTTAAAGCGAGCAAGAGAAATATCAAGCAACGTATGTACTTCCATAATAATTCGTATTAATTGTCCATAATTCGCCACAGATGCGACAAATATACAACAAAATTAATTCCCATATATCATCTCAGGCGAAAACATTCATCTTTTTGACAAAACAACAAGTCCGTCTCAAGACTCTTGAGACGGACTTGTTGTTTTATATTTTTCGTCCCTACTCGGGACGGGCCAAAAGTTCTTCGAGCCTTTTGGCCTAAAGAGATGCAAGGTTCATCTTGTTGATGATACTCTTACCTTCTGTGGTATATGCATATGCCATATTCTCCTTATACGCTTCCTCAACCCTTCCACGCACAACCTTCATAGAGCTGTTCAGGAAATGATTCTGCTCTGTCCAAGGCTCCGGAAGCACACAGATTGCTGCAGGTAGCCATCTATCAGGGAATGCTCCGGCAAACTTGCCGCCCCTTCTATAAGCATTCACCTCTGACTCGATAAGAAGAAGCATCTTCTCCTTTGCCTCCTGCGACGCAGGATCAAGACCAAGTTCCTTAGCATAGCTCTTGAGAGCCTCCTTATTAGGAGTGATCAGTGCGATTGTATATGGGTCCTGACTGTTGTGGAGAAGGGCTCCGTCAATGTACTTGGAATTCTCTACGAGATTCTCCTCAATTCCTTCCGGAGAGTACTTCTCGCCGTCAGCAGCAATGAGGAGTGACTTGAATCGTCCCACGACGTAGAGCATTTCCGCATCACGCATGTAACCCATGTCACCTGTGTGTAGCCAACCATCTATAATTGTGTCAGCTGTTGACTTCGGATTCTTCCAGTAACCCGCCATAACGTTCTCTCCCTTGATGCAGATTTCACCCTTCACTCCGAATGGCTGCTCTACTCCGTCAGCGTCCAGGATCTTAATCTCCATTGGAGAAACGACCTTACCGGACGAGCCAAAGATATGTTTGGCTTCTGAGTTTGCTGAGATGATAGGTGTTGCCTCTGAGAGACCGTAACCCTGGTACATAGGGATGCCGATTGCATAATAGTATCTCTGGAGGTCGATATCAAGAAGTGCTCCACCGCCAACGAAAAACTTCATCTGTCCACCGAGACCTTCACGAACCTTCTTGAAGATGATCTTATCAAAGAGGACCATGAGAGGCTTGCGGAAAATATCCACGAACTCCGTTCCCTTGTTGTAGCCTTCCTTATTATAGGCAATCGCATTCTTGAGAGCAAAGTTGTAGAGTTTTTCTACAGTCTTACCGCTTCTGGCGATTGTATTCTCGATATTCTTCTTGAAGTTCTTTGCAAGAGTCGGAACAGAAAGCATTACGTTCGGTTTGAACTCCTTGATGCTGATAGGAATGTTTCTGAGAGCTTCCTTGCCGGTCTTTCCTGACGGCACCATACCGAGGGATGCACCATACGACATCATTGTGTAGAATCCTGCCACGTGTGCAAAGCAGTGGTCGAGCGGGAGGATGATGAGCATTCTGTCTTCAGGTTCTACACCAATCACAGAATGAGCCTGCTCAACGTTTGCAGTGTAGTTTCTATGAGTCAAGAGAATACCCTTAGGGTCCGCTGTGGTTCCCGAAGTGTAGCTGATATTAGCGTAGTCATCAGGTTCGATGGACTTATATCTCTGAATGAACAGTTCCTCGTTCTCTGCAAGGAACTTGTCTCCCATCTGGAGAATCTCGCCGATGAAGATTTCATTCTCCTGCTTGTCTGCCACCTCATCAAAAATGATTACCTTCTCTACCATAGGGCACTCAGGAAGGATCTTTCTGATCTTAGGAAGCTGGAACTTTGACGTGATTACATATTTCGAATCCGAATGCTTTACACGGAATACGAGATCATTGGTTTCCTCAAGCTTGATTGACAGAGGCACGTTGACAGCACCTGCATAAAGAACTCCAAGCTCGCCGATGACCCACATGTCGCGGCCCTCACTCAAGTATGAAACTTTCTCACCCTTCTGCACTCCGAGTGCCATAAGGCCAGCCGCTATGCGTTTAGCCTTCTTCAGGGTATCTTCGTAAGTAGTTGGTTCCCACTCGTTTGTGTCTAGATTCTTCTCCCAGAGGAAAGGATTCTTGGCAAACTTGGCAACATACTTCTCAGCGAAGTCAATGATAGTAAGTCTTTCTGCCATAAGTATTATAAATTTAGGATTTAGTCTTAGTATATCTGGTTTATTTAGTCTTCCTTAGGGAAGAGGCCGAAAAGCTCGGCGTCAATCCTGTCGACAACCTCCTGGAAGTCCTCCGGACGGTTTTCGAACTTGATGCGGTCAACATCAAGGACAAGCAGGTTGTGCTTGTAGTCCTTGATCCAGTTCTCATATCTCTCGTTGAGACCAGTGATATAGTCAATGCGGATGCTCTTCTCATACTCGCGGCCGCGCTTCTGGATCTGGCTCACAAGATTAGGAATCGAGCTCTTGAGGTAGATAAGGAGGTCAGGTGGATTTACCAGAGACATCATCAGGTCAAAAAGATCCGAATAGTTCTCAAAATCCCTTGTGCTCATAAGACCCATACCATGGAGATTCGGCGCAAAGATGCGCGCATCCTCATAGATTGTGCGGTCCTGGATGATCACCTCATCAAGCTTCGAGATATCTACCACATCCTTAAAACGCTTATTCAAGAAATATACCTGGAGATTGAATGACCACCTTTCCATATCCTCATAGAAATCTGCGAGATATGGGTTATAGTCCACTGATTCAAACTTCGGAGTCCATCCGTAATGTGCAGCAAGCATCTTTGTAAGAGTTGTCTTTCCGCTGCCTATGTTTCCTGCAATCGCGATATGCATATTATCGTATTTTATTGATTTTCGTATATCTAACTTGGCAAAGTTAATAACTTCTTTTGTATTTTTGTCAAAAGTTAGCATTTAATGACATGATACACATTGAACATTTTACATTCAACGACTTCCAGACACGCTGCTGCGTGGTATGGGATGATAACGGACAGTGCGCGATCATAGACCCAGGATGCGCCTCTCCTCAAGAAATCCTGACACTTGTATCTTTCATTTCCGACAGATTCCTTGAGCCGGTGTGCATCATGCTCACACATGCCCACTTCGATCATATCTACGGCATGTCCGCCCTGGCAAAAGAATATGAAATCCCCGTATACGCCCATGTTGGCGAGCTATATACACTTGAAAAGACCAACCCTGAGGTATGCAATGCGTATGGACTTCCGCTTCCGGACACATTCCCTATGATCAAGAGCTTTTCAGAGGCAGGCATCAACAGCAGATTCTACCCCGTATCAAGTTTCAGCACCATTGAAGTGGGCGATCTGCGTTTTGAAGTCATCGAGACACCTGGCCACTCCCACGGAGGCCTGTGCTTCTTTGAACGCACCGAACGTATCCTCTTCAGTGGCGACACCCTTTTCGCCGGAGCCATCGGACGCTCCGACCACCCAGGTGGCGATTACGATCTCCTCATGAAGAGTATTTTTGAGGAACTCCTGCCGCTGGACGAGGCACCAGTCGAGGGGTCAGCTGAGAGGGAGACTGAGGGGGCGGCTGATAGGGCAGGCAACACCGGCTCGGCTACCTGCCACACACCGATCCAGGTCATTCCTGGCCACGGCCCATGCACCGACCTGACAACAGAGGCCATGACCAACCCTTTCCTGCAGCCATTCAACCTGCCTTACGACGATGAATAGACGTTGCAAACAACAAGTATCTACAAGTCAGACACTTACGCAAACTCCTTGCTCCCCAATGGCGGCAAGGAGTTTTTGTATACAACTAACTATCAACAAGTTACCGATTACACATTTTTCTTAATATAACGATTTTTCTCATCTTCCAAGAAGATTTAAAAATAATTCCGCCACATTTTTCTTTTTCTTTAACAGTTTCTTCTCACCAAAGGGTAGTTTTGCCACCAGCAGCAGGCCTGACGCCACGAGGTGTTTTCACGAACTCGCTGATTTACAGAAACATACGCATTCTCATTGCTCCCCAACGGCGGCAAGGAGAACACATAAAAAGCTAATAGTCAACACCTTATAGAAAACAGGTTATGAGAAGAAAGAGAAAATTTTATAGAGGAGTTGTCAACCATGTCTACCAAAAGACCGTTGACGGGATCAACCTGTTTTACAGCAGAGCAGATTATCTGGTATTCTTTACCATTTTATCGGTATGCGCCAAAAGTTGCGGGATATGCATCATGATGGTATGCATAATGTTTGACCATTTTCATATGCTCGCAAGAACGGAGTCCATACGTGAACTCAGTGAATTCATGCAAAGATTCACATCGTGGTTCGCAAAAGAATTCAACCTGCATAGCGGACGCAAGGGAAAGATTTTCAAGAAAAACTTTGGAAGCGCGCCGAAATGGGATAACAAAGCGCTGAGAAGCGCAATCAACTATGTCGGAAACAATCCGGTGGAAAAGAATCTATGCAGATATGCTGAAGAATACCGATGGGGATTTCTTGGATTTATAGGTTCATCCTATCCATATTCTGAGCCCATTGATATGAGGAAGGCACCGCTGCGCCTTAGAAAGGCGGTCAAGGAAGTGGATCTTATGGCAGCGCAGAACCTGCCGCTCAATTATGCTCAGATCAAAAGAATGTTCAAAGACCTAAATGAAACCGAGACAGAACAACTTACCGACTATATCATTTCAATTTATAACCCCATCATGCATAATGATATCGTATCATACTACGGATCATACGAAGCAATGACCGACGCTATGAAAAACAATACCGGAAGCGAATTCGACATCAATGAAAAGAACGACAGGCTTTCTCACGTACCATTCGTAGAGATGATAAAGCACCTGCGAAAAAGCAGGAATGAAGGAGATTTAGCTAAAATCATCACTCTGGGAATGGACGAGAAGATGGAATTGGCAATGGAATTGATGAAAAACACGTCAGCGACACCTGCGCATATCGGCAAGTTCCTTCATATGAAGATCCGAAGGACCGAAAACGATAACAATTTAACTCTCAAGAGTTTACCGGAAGTCCTTGCCGCAAATAGGGAGCAAGGAGAAGACGTAAAGGACTGAGGGATAATGGATTGACGAATGCGATGGTATTATCGAATATTTTATTAAATTTGTAGGTCGGAGCAGTCACTTTAGACGACGCCGAAGGAAGATGGAGAAAAAGAACGATTATATAGAGATTCAGGGTGCCAAGGCGCATAACCTTAAGAATGTGTCACTATCGATTCCGCGCGGCGAGTTTGTCGTCATTACGGGATTGAGCGGAAGCGGCAAGTCTTCGCTCGCATTCGATACAATATATGCCGAGGGGCAGAGACGATACATGGACACGCTTTCCACATACGCCAAACATTTCATGGGTATATTGGAAAAGCCTGAGGTTGAGTCTATTACCGGACTCAGTCCTATTATTGCCATAGAGCAGAAGACTACAGGCAACAATCCTCGTTCAACAGTAGGTACAATCACGGAAATCTACGACTTTCTGAGACTTCTCTATGCACGTGCATCTACTGCATACTCTCCACAGACAGGCAAACCGATGGTCAGGTATACAGACGAGCAGATTGTTTCCTTGATCATGGAAAACTATGCAGGACGCAAATGCTACCTTCTCGCTCCGCTGGTGAGAGGTCGCAAGGGCCATTACAAAGAGCTGCTCGAGCAGATGCGCAAGCGTGGATACACGCAGATCCGCATAGATGGACAGCTTTGTGAACTTAATGAAATCACTGCACTTGACCGTTATAAGCCACACTTCATAGAGCTTGTAATCGATAGGCTCAAACCTGCCGAGAAGGATGCTAAAAGAATCAAGGACTCTGTAATGTCAGCGTTGAACTTCGGCAAGGGTTCGGTAGCTGTGATGGACATGGAAACAGAGGAGGTTACCCATTATTCAAAGCAT
The DNA here is from genome assembly GCA_017559545.1 of Bacteroidales bacterium. Classification (GTDB taxonomy): domain Bacteria; phylum Bacteroidota; class Bacteroidia; order Bacteroidales; family UBA932; genus Cryptobacteroides. The sequence goes on along the minus strand of JAFYRK010000056.1, from coordinate 7,036 downwards.
CTGGTGTGCCCGGACACTGGTCTCTCACTTCCGGAGCCGGCACCACATTCGTTCTCATTCAACTCTCCGCAGGGTTATTGCCACCATTGCAAAGGCCTGGGAATCATAGTGGATGTCAACATGGACACTATAATCCCTGACCGTACGAAATCTATAGCAGACGGAGCCATAGTTCCGCTTGGAAAAATCCGTGAGACCAAGAAATTTGATGTCATAAGGTCTATTGCACGCAAATACAATTTCTCTCTGTATGATCCGATAGAGGAACTTCCTGATGAGGTGGTTTCTCTGATTGTGTTCGGTTCGGACGAACTGTTCAGAGTGGGAGAGGGTGCGTCATCGGAAATGGTGTCGTTCGGTGGCATTGTGGGAGACATCCAGGAAAAGATCGTATGTCCTGAATGTGGAGGTACAAGACTCAACAAGGAGACAACATATTTCAAAATAGACGACAAGACCATTTCAGAAGTCGCTGCAATGGAGATATCGCAGCTCAGCGAGTGGCTTCAGAACCTTGACGAGAAACTCAGAAACCGTGAAAGCCTTATTGCCCGTGACATACTCAAAGAATTGAAAGACAGGGTTTCATTCCTGCTTGATGTGGGTTTGGACTATCTGTCATTGGACCGTGCAACTGCTTCATTGTCAGGAGGTGAGAGTCAGCGTATCAGACTTGCAACGCAGATTGGTTCGAAGCTGGTCAATGTGCTATACATACTTGACGAGCCGTCGATCGGACTGCACCAGCGTGACAATCGCAAGCTCATCGCTTCGCTCAAAAAGCTGCGCGACGAGGGTAACTCGGTGATGGTGGTGGAGCATGATTCCGAAACCATGATGTCAGCCGACTGGCTGGTGGATGTGGGTCCCGGAGCAGGTGACAAGGGTGGCGAGATATGCCTGTCGGCACCATTGGATGTGCTCATGGAACCTTCGTCTGTCATTCCGAGCGAGGCTAAAGGACGAGTCGAGGAATCTCGTATGATCATATCCCCGTCAACGACCCTTGAATACCTCCGAGGCGAACGTGCCATCAAGGTGCCGACGCAGAGAAGAAGGGGCAACGGCATGACCCTCGGCTTACGAGGTGCGCGCGGAAACAACCTCAGGAATGTTGATATAGATTTTCCTCTCGGAACGCTCATTGGCGTGGCGGGAGTCAGCGGCAGCGGCAAGTCTTCGCTCATCAATGAGACCCTGATGCCTATACTGAAGAACAAGTTCTATAATGCCAGGCTCCAGCCGCTTCCGTATGATGAGATTGTCGGTGACGAGAATATAGACAAGCTCATAGAGATAGACCAGAGCCCGATCGGACGCACGCCGAGAAGCAATCCGGCGACGTTCACCGGTGTGTTCAACGATATCCGCCTGCTCTTTGAGGCGACTCCAGATGCGAAGGTGCGCGGTTTCAAGGCGGGCAGATTTTCATTCAATGTGGCAGGAGGTCGCTGCGAGGAGTGCAAGGGAGCCGGCATAAAGGTCATTGAGATGAACTTCCTGCCGTCGGTCAACGTGGTCTGCAATGAGTGCCGCGGAAAGCGCTATAAAGAGGATACTCTGGCAGTCAGATATAAGGGCAAGAACATCAATGACGTGTTGGAGATGCCGGTGAGCGAGGCTTATGAGTTCTTTGAGAACATTCCTTCGATAGCCCAGAAGCTGAAGGCGATGGTGGATGTCGGTCTTGGTTATGTCCAGCTTGGACAGTCTGCCGTGACCCTGTCCGGTGGCGAGAGCCAGCGTATGAAACTGGCGGCCGAACTTGCGCGAAAGGGTACCGGCAACACGCTGTATATATTGGACGAGCCGACTACTGGTCTGCACTTTGAGGATATTCAGGTACTCATGGAGGTTCTTCAGCAGCTTGTAGAACAGGGCAACACCGTCATAGTGATCGAACACAACCTTGATGTCCTGAAGTCAGTGGACTATATATTTGATATGGGACCAGAAGGTGGAAAGGCAGGAGGAACAATAGTTGCAGCCGGTACTCCGGAGCAATTGGCTGAAAATCCAGCCTCTGTAACAGGTCCGTTCCTGAAAGAAGTACTGTGTTGATTTCATGGCAGACCCTCATACGTCATTGCGAGACCCTGCAAGGGTCGTGGCAATCTTTAAAACTCAAATATAATGGAAGGAATAAGAATATTCTGTGAAAACACCTCTTCTTATGAAAAGGTTTTAATCGGCACAACCTTATCTGATCTTTATGCTCGCATGTGTCAGAGCAAAGGTGTGCTTGATGAACAGGTTCTGGCCGCTCTCGTGGACAATAAGCTGGCATCATTGGACTATAAGTTCATAAACCCGCACAACGTCCGCTTCATAGGCTACAGCCATCCAGATGGCCGTCGTACCTATATCCGCTCCCTCTGCTTCGTCCTGCAGAAGGTTGTGCGAGAGATGTTCCCTGATAAGGTGTTAGTGATAGATTATTCGCTTCCGAGCGGTCTGTATTGCGAGATACGCGAAACCCGCACGATGGAGGACGGTCGGCCTTGTGTATATTTCCTTACCGATAATGAGATTGAGGTTATCGAGGAGCGTATGCGCCAGATAGTCTCTGCTGATATTCCGTTCGGAAAGACGATGATGAGTCTGGAAGAGTGCTGCAGGATTTTTGAGCGTCAGCACCAGACCGAGAAGGTCAATCTTCTCAAGACCATGGGCCGCTTCAATTATAATGTGTATACTCTTGACGGAACTGTGGACACGTTCTATGGGCCGCTGACCCCTTCAACAGGAATGTTGACTACCTTTAATCTGGCGGGCTTCAATGACGGTTTCTGTCTGCAGTATCCTATGGAAGGCGACACTGACAAGGTTCTTCCTATGAAGCGCCAGTCGAAGCTGGCGACTGCACTGAAGGAACATTCGGATTGGTGTTCGATAATGGGAGTGCGTGGAGTCGGCAAGTTGAATGACCTTGTGCTTTCAGGCGGCGTAGTAGACCTGATAAATCTTTCCGAGGCACTGCATGAACGTAAATATGCCGATATTGCAGACCAGATATATGCGCGCCGCGGCAGCGTGAAGATAGTCTTCATCGCCGGCCCATCTTCCAGTGGAAAGACCTCCACATCCAAGAGATTGGCGCTCCAGTGCCGCATTCTTGGTCTGAACCCTCGTATCATCGAGTTGGATAACTACTTTGTAGACAGGGAGTTCACTCCGCGTGACGAAAATGGAGATTATGATTTCGAAGCTCTTGAAGCAATGGATCTTGACCTGTTGGGCCGACAGTTAAATGAACTTCTTGAGGGTAAGACAGTAGAGATTCCTCGCTTCGATTTTGTCGAGGGACGTAAATATTTCGAAGGTAATTTCATGCAGTTGCACGAGAAGGATATCCTGATCATGGAGGGCATTCATGCATTGAATCCTGCTATGATTCCGGGGGTGGATCCGGCAAAGGTGTTCCGTGTTTATGCTTCAGCGCTGACCTCTTTGTCTATCGACGAAAACAACAACATCTCCACTTCTGACAACCGTATGCTTCGCCGCATGATCCGCGACAACCGCACCCGTGGCGTCATTCCGGAGAACACTATCATGCGCTGGCAGAGCGTCCGCCGTGGAGAGAACCGTAACATCTTCCCATTCCAAGAGTACGCAGACGCAATCTTCAATTCGGCTCACATCTTTGAACTTCCGGTTTTGAAATACTACGCTGAGCCGTTGCTGCGCCGCATCCCGCCGCACTCTCCGGCCTATACCGAGGCTTCGCGCATGCTCAAGTTCCTAAGCAGTATCGTGGCGCTCTCTCCTGCGGAGATTGCCGCTATCCCGCCAACATCCATCCTACGCGAATTCATCGACGGGCAGACGCTGTAAGGCCGAGGCCCCGCTGACTTACCCAGGAATCAGCATCTTGCTGACCATCAGCAATTTATAAAAACTCCTTGCCGTCTTTGGGGAGCAAGGAGTTTTTATAATACACTATCCATCAGCGAATTACCGAACGTAGCTATTTCATACGGAGGTATGCATAGCCGAAGCGGGCGGCCGCTGCGCGGTCAAGCTCTTCGCGCACCGAAGGGTGGGCGATTGCGATGAGCGCGCGGGCACGCTCGACAAGGCTCTTTCCACGGAGCTGCGCTACTCCGTACTCTGTAACTATGTTCTGGATCATGTGCCTTGTAGTCACCACACCTGCGCCCTCGGTCAGGACAGGCTTAATCTTCGAAACCCCCTTTTCAGTCATAGAAGGTATGGCGATGAAGGTCTTGCCACCTTCGGAGAGAGAGCCACCGTACATGAAATCATGCTGTCCGCCTACGCCAGAGATTATACGTGTACCGACAGAGTCCGCACAAACCTGGCCTGTAAGATCAACTTCTACTGCAGAGTTTATGGCCATGACCTTCGGATTCTGCGCTATGCGGAAAGGAGCATTTGTCCACGCCACATCCTTGAGAACCAAGTCTTTCCTATAGTCCATGTACTCATATAGACGCTTTGAACCGAGCGCCAGGGAGGCGACAGATATGCCCGGCATAACCGTCTTCCTGGAGTTGTCTATAACACCACTTTCGAGAAGCGGTAGAACGCCGTCAGTGAGAGCCTCAGTGTGGAGACCGAGGTGCTGATGGTCCTTCAGGGCAGACAGCACAGCATTAGGAATACCGCCAACGCCGATCTGGAGGGTCGCACCGTCAGGAATCATCTCTGCGATATGACGGCCGATGGCAGTATCTATCTCGGAAGGTGTCGCAGTCGGAACCTCAACAAGAGGTTCATCGACTTCCACGGCTGCATCTATACGGGAAACATGGATCAGCGCATCACCATATGAAAACGGCATGGCCTTGTTGACCTGGACTATGATCTTACGTGCACATTCGACAGCGCTGACAGCAAGGTCGGCAGAGATTCCGAACGAACAATAACCATCATCATCTGGAGGCGACACATTCAGGAAGACAGCATCAACAGGAAGGGTCCCATCGCGGAACAGGCCCGGAATCTCACCAAGGAAAGCCGGAATGGCAGATCCATATCCTTCCGCCAGCCATCGTCTCACATTGTTTGCAACAAAGAGACTCTTCACATTGAATGCATCCTTGTACTCAGGCTTGCAGTATGGGGCTTCGCAACGCCCCACAGCAAAGGCCGCATAGACAGTAACATCCTTAAGTTCATGTCCCCTGTCTGCCAAAGCCTGCGATAGCACCTCCGGTACGGATGTGCTGCCCTGGATGTATATGCTGTCGCCTGACTCTATCAATTGTACGGCCTGCGCCGCTGTCATGTATTTCATAGTCACACTTATTATTTAACTGTTATCTTTAGCGCCGTCCATGATTTCGGCCGTTTTCATGGACAGGAGGGTTCTAATGGTCGGCAGCAAACAGGCGGAGGCGCTCTTCGAGCATGTCGAACTGATCTGAACGGTTAAGCTGAGACACGCAGATGCGCACCCCCGGCTGGCGGCTTCCTGTGGTCGACAATGCAATCGTCGCCATACCATATCTGATCAGCTCTGCCATGAGTTCACCGCTTGACATACCCTTGTAACCCACCGTGTAGAAGAATCCGTCGCTCACCGGCTCATCTCCGTCCATAGAATATACTATATGGAAGCCATTGTCGAGGAACATCTTCTTGCTGATCTTCGCCCTGCGGGCATATTCGGCTGCCGAGGTCACGAAGTCAAGCTCGCCGTCGGCAGCGGCGCGGAACATTTCCGCCAGTGCATACTGGGCGGAATGTGTAGCGCCCGACGACACTGCATACAGAACCGCAAACACGAATGCGTCACCCAGTCGCGACATCTTATACCATTCGGGCAGCAAAGGATATTCCCTGTGATAGATTGCATCCGAAATCGCTATGATCGCGATCCTCTGTCCGGCATAGCTGAACATCTTCGAGCCGGACATCATTATTATATAATTATCGGTATACTTGGCTATTGTCGGCTGGAACGGAGCCTCAAACGGCTTGCCGAGAGGCTTGCGGAAGTCCATGCACATATATGCAAGGTCCTCGATGACTATAGTGTCATACCTGGTCGCCAGTTCGCCTATGGTCTTGAGTTCATCCTCGGTCAGATTGAACCATGCCGGATTGTTCGGACTTGAATATATGATTGCAGCTATGCGACCAGTCTCCAGATGCCGCTCCAGTTCCGGCCTGAGTTTCTCGCCACGGAAATCATAAATATCAAACGAATCACTCGGGATACCCAGGATACGGGTCTGTGTACGCTGCACAGGGAAACCGGGATCAATGAACAGGATTGTATCCTTGCCCTCAACAAGATGTGAACAAAGCAGAAAAGTTGAAAAACTGCCCTGCATCGACCCCACTGTAGGAATACATCCCAGAGGAGCAACATCAATGTCAAGATAAGCCTTGAGAAATCGCGAAGCCTGCTCCTTCAGTTTAGGGATACCATACATGTTGGGATACTGTGAAGCGACGCCCGAATCCAGGGCCTGCTTCTCCGCCTCAATGCCCACACGCATAGGAGGTAGTCCAGGTATACCCATCTCAAGATGCAGAAATTCAGTCTGGCTCTGCGCCTCCAGAGCCTTTGCGATCGCACCAGCCTGGCGGATCGTAGCGGACGAAATGTCGAGGATGTCCATCTGCTCCAGCAGGGAGTCATAGACAGACTTTGCTATAGGAAGTTTCATGATGACCTTTGGCGGGGAGGAACCGCACCAAATATACAGAAAAAAAGAACATAGACCAATATAACATCTAACGTTCATCAGTAAACAGACCGTTTCACTGATTAGAAGACCCGATGATTAGGAAACACAATACCCCTACCGACATAAAGAAAAAGAAATAATTTTAAAATTCAGAAAAATCTGCAGGGATAGAAGCAGAAAAAATACCATTTCTGCAGATTTTTTCATTCCTTTGTAAAAGGGTGTTGATGATTTATATTTATGACACTGGTGTCATCATATTTACTTAATTCATCAACATTATGGAGGAGAAGATAACAAATGAGATATCTGAACTGGATATCACACTGGAGGGAAAGATTCTGATTGATAAGAACGGCAACAAGTATCGT